>NZ_KB898135.1:0-65411 GCF_000377445.1 Thioalkalivibrio sp. ALE9 | reverse complement strand
CAAGGGCCGACTGCCGGCACCAGCCGACGGTCGTGGCCGGGCGCAAACCCCAGGATCTTCCCGAATTCCAATGGATCAACACCGTGCTCGGCAACCTCAAGACCAGCCTGAGCGGGAGCTACCATGCATTTGCGTTCGCCAAGTACGCGGCCCGTTACCTCGCGGCATTCGCCTACCGCTTCAACCGACGCTTTGATCTGGCGACGTTGCCGGCGCGACTGCTGGTCGCCGCCGCGCACTGCCGGCCCGTGCCCGAGCGGCTCCTGCGACTAGCTGACTCTCGTTGCTAATCAGGAACGCTTTTGACCTACTTCGTGTCTTCGTGAGCTTCGTGGTCAATTCGACCCAGCGTCGGAGCGGGGTTGGCAGAGGTCGGGGCGCTGGACCTGGAGGGCCGAGCACACGCCTTTGACGGCGTCGCGCACACGTCGACCCTTGCCCTCCAGTGTCAGGCTGGCGATCTCCTGATAGAGCGGATCACGGGCCTCGAACAAGTCCTGCAGCCGTGCCTTCGGATCCGCCGCCTCCGCGATCAGCGGACGCTTGCGGTTGTGCCGAGTGCGGCGGAACTGCTCCTCCACCGGAACGCGCAGATAGATCACGAACTCGTCGCGCAGCCGCTCGCGATTCTCCGGGCGCTCGACAATCCCGCCCCCCGTGGCGATCACGGCCCCCTCCTGTTCCAGCAGGGATTCCAGCATCGCCGTCTCGCGCTTGCGAAACCCCGCCTCGCCCTCGAACTCGAAGATCGTCGGGATATCCACACCGGTACGCCGCTGGATCTCCTGATCCGTGTCGAAGAAGGGACGCCGCAGCAGCCCGGCCAGGCCGCGCCCGATTGTGCTCTTGCCGGCCCCCATCGGGCCTACCAGTACGATGTTCTGCATGGTCGCAGGCTACTGGGCTTATGCCACGAAGGAAAGGACGACACGACCCAGACCCGAGCGGCCGGGCCTGGATCGTGGGCAACTCTCGGCTGGAGGCTATTCCCCCAGACCAAACCGGACACACACCTCCGCCCCAAAGATCAGGGGGTGACCTCCAAGGAGAGCACGGACGCCGCTTGCTGTCCATCTCCGGACGTAACACTGACACCGATGGGATACGTACCGGCGACGGGGTTAGACCAGGAAAGCACGCCACTCCCGGACAGCTGCAGACCAGACGCACCGCCATCGGTATCAAGGTTCCACTGATAGGGGCTCTCTCCGCCAGAAGCATTGAGAATAGCGCCGTAGCCAACCCCCTCCTCCGCATCAGGGAGCGTACTGGTCGCCACATTCAACGTCGCGGGGGGAGGCGGATCACCCTGTACGTCAATGCAGAACTGCTGGGGCCCAGCCGATTCCGGAACGGGTGATGTGGAATCCTGGACGGCCGCGATGAAACAGGATTCCCCGATCGCCTGCGGAGTTCCAGAGATTACCCCCGTCGAGGAAAGGCTCAGACCGGCCGGAGCAGACGTCGCTCCACTGAGACTCCACGAATAGGGTGGGCGGCCACCTGATGCCTCAAGCAGCGCGGCATAGGGCAGCCCTCGCTCTCCTGTGGGCAATGACGAGTCCGTGGTAATGGTCAGCGGGGGACCGAACCCTGTAGTGGTCACCACGACGGCCGTGGCACCGAATACCGGGCTGACAACACCATTATCGACATCGTTATCGAACTGATCGGCCGTCACACCCAACACGATAAAGCCATCCTGGAAACCACTGACCACCTGGAAGTCGGTTACTCCGGAGGACGTCGAGAGCAACAGAGCCGAACCTCGCAAAATGTCGCCATCGGCGTTTCTGCCTACCAGATACTCACCGGCATCTGGCCCCGACAGGATTTCGACCAGCACGTTGTTGGTCCCCGATTCAGGATCATCCACAACGCCTCGGTTCTCGTCCAGCAGGACCACATCGACCGAGTCCGTCTGTGGCTCATTGAAATCTGGCGGCCAAATCAGACCGACCCGAGGCACCAAAAAGACGTCCGTCGGGTCGCCGCTTCCGGAACTTCCGCCGATTTCAACCGTAGTCGAACCATCACGGACTTCGTTTTCAAAATTAGGGTCGTTCACAGTACAAACTACACGCGCCTCACCAGGCTGGTCTCCGGCGTGCAAGTGGAACGATGCGCCGCCAGCGCCGGCATCTAGAATCACCTCTCGATAGGCTTGTCGGACCTCTACCGTCTCGCCTGTTTCAGGGTCGGTTTCTTCTCGGAAATCGTCATCCGACCCATCCAGATAATAGAGCGCCGCCACATCTACGCCTGCGCCACGCAACCGGCATATAAATTCACCGTCATTCAAAAGGCCTTGGTCGTTCTTGGCCTCCACCGAAATCGTGGCCGTGAAGGGACCACCGATTCTGGGGGCGAAGTTCTCGACATTGAGGGGCAATTGCCCATCGACCGCATTACTGACGCTGATACTCACAGGCTCGTTCGAGAACGAGCCACTTCCGCTGCTCCCACCACCACAGGCAGAGACCACAGCCCCCCCGGCGATAAGGCCCAAAAACATTGCTGCCCTTTTAAACTGAATCATGATTTCCTCACTGTCCTGATGCGCGAAGTTCACCGCCAAATCAATCAATAACGCGGGGGGTTACAAATATCAGCAACTCGGCCTTGGTGTTCTCAGTGGAGCGGTTGCGGAAAAGGTTTCCGAGAAACGGAATAT
This sequence comes from Thioalkalivibrio sp. ALE9, assembly GCF_000377445.1. Classification (NCBI taxonomy): domain Bacteria; kingdom Pseudomonadati; phylum Pseudomonadota; class Gammaproteobacteria; order Chromatiales; family Ectothiorhodospiraceae; genus Thioalkalivibrio; species Thioalkalivibrio sp. ALE9. The sequence goes on along the minus strand of NZ_KB898135.1, from coordinate 62,737 downwards.
CGCCGAAGAAGGGCACTTTCTCGAGATTGGTGCGGCTGTCGATCTCGTAGACACCGCCGAGCACGACTGTCTCGCCGTTGCCGACAAATACCTGGGTTTCGACCTCTCGCTTGTTGATGCCGGGAACACCCAGTACCACACGCTGACTGGGCTCGTCCTTGGTCACGCGAATATCGAGGATCACATTGCCATTCGGCGTGATTTGAGGGGTGACCTCGGTCGAAAGAACGGCCTCGATGAACTGGGTGGACGTCGCTCCGGATGCCGTCGCCTCCTGGAACGGAATTTCCTCGCCCTGCTTGATCGTGGCGGTCTGCCCATTGGCCGTGATCACGCGGGGGCTGGAAATGATCTCCCCTCGACCTTCGACCTGAAGGGCGGAGAGCTCGAGATCCAGAAGGATGTTGGGACGGAGGATGCTCAACCCAACGGACCCCGGGGTCCCGTCGGCTTGCGCCGGAAGGGAGGAGTTGAGGCGATCGCCCAAGTCGGGAACTCCTGTCTGCCCCGTCGCCCCGCGTTGTGCAATACCACTGGCAGCATTCGAAGAACCGGAAAGACCGAGTGATGTGTTACCGGATCGACGGCCTCCACTAACGCCAAACCGAGCGCCTAGGTCGCGTTGAAAGCTGTCGTCGGCGATCACGATGCGGGTCTCGATCAGGACCTGCTGTACCGGAACGTCCAGCGTCGAGACCAGGCGGCGCACGTCCTCGATCCGGCTCTGGGTGTCCTGCACCAGCAGGGTGTTTGTGCGGCTGTCAATGGTGATGCTGCCACGCTCGGACAGGAACTGGCCAGCCTCGTCACCACGGATCAGAGAGGCAATCTGTTCGGCCTGAGCAAAGTTGATCTGCACGAACTCGGTGCGCAGAGGCTCCAGCTCCTGGCGATCACGCTGGGCCTCCAGCTCCTGGCGTTCGCGCGCGGCGATCTCCTCACTGGGGGCGACGTACAGGACGTTGCCATCCATGCGCTTGTCGAGGCCGCGGGCCTGCAGAATGATGTCCAGGGCCTGGTCCCAGGGGACGTTATTCAGGCGAAGCGTGATGTTGCCCCCCACGGTATCGCTGACCACGATGTTCAGATCGGTGAAGTCCGCCAGCAGCTGCAGGACGGAGCGCACCTCGATGTCCTGGAAATTCAGCGACAGGCGTTCACCCTCGAATTCCTCTTCCTCACGCGCACGGGCCTGGCGCTCGGCCTCGGAGATCGGGGCGACCTCGAGGACAAACTGGCGGTCGCTCTGGTAGGACAGGATCTCGTATTCCCCGCGCGCCTCGACCTCCATGCGCACGCGGTCACGTTCCGCGACGGTATCGATCATATGCACCGGGGTGGCAAAGTCGACGACGTCGAGGCGGCGCTCGAGGACTTCGTCGATCATTGCGCGAGGGAAGGTCATCTCGATGCGGCCCGCCTGCTCACGGACGTTGATCTCCGCGCCGGAGCGCGACAGATCGACCTCGACGCGACCCTCGCCCTCGCTGCCGCGACGGAAGTCGATTCCGGTAATCTCGACCGGGCGCGCACTGCGGGTGACCGGGGTCGGTTCACCCGCACGGTCCACGACCTGCTGGGTCCGGGCATCCGCCTCGGAGACGCCGCGTCCCAGGGTCAGGATCAGATTGTTGCCCTCCACCCGAGTCTGATATTCGGAGGCCTGGGTCAGATTCAGGACCACGCGCGTGCGATTGCCCGCTTCCACGGAGCTGGCGCGCAGTATGGGCCCGACGTTCAGGTCGGTCTCGCGCTGTGGCAACGAGTTGCCCACGTTGGGCAGATCCAGCGCAATACGCGGCGGCGAATCAATCGCGAAGGCACGGATGTCGGAAGGCGGTGCTTCGGAGAAGCGCAGGTTCACCTGCACCCGGTCCCCGCTCAGGCTGCCGGCCCGGATCTCTTCCAGTTCGGTGGCAGCCACCCCCTGGGACACCATGAACAGCAGGCCGGCCACGACCGTCCCTGCGAAAGCGCGCATGGAAGAACCCATGTTGAATCCCCTGTTGGTTATGCCGACCTTGCGGCGAATGCTCGTCATCATGTTCTTCTCCCCCAACCGCTATTCGGTCAGCGCTACCGAATTCTCGCGTTCCACATGGCCCCCGAAGGCATCCGGCACCACCTCGATCAGCCGGATCTGGGTGGGCGTGATTTCGACGATTTCGCCGTGGTTCTGTCCCATGTAGTTGCCTTCCGTTACCCGCTGGACCCCGCGGTCCGGGGTTCGGACCAGTGCATAGCGAACGCCATGCTGCTCCAGCGACCCGACCATGCGCAGGGAATCCAGCGGGAAGCCCTCGAGGAACTCGCGCGGGCGATCGGGATCGACCTCGGCATCACCCGGCTGCCCCTCGGCCGCCGCCAGCTCCGGCTGCGCGATTACCGACGAGTCAAACGGCGACCGCGTATGTCCGGGATAGAGGTACGGTTCGTGCGGGTCCAGGGTCGGGATCGGCTCGATCCCGCTCCCCGGGCGCTCCTTTACCTCGGCGATATAGCGCTCGAGGTCGCGGTTATCCTGGGTGCAGCCGGAAAGCAGGAAGCCACCCGCCAGGACCAGGGCCAACCCGGGCCACACCACCTGCATGGAAGAATGCTTCATCAGTTCTCCTCCAGGTAGCGGTAGGTACGGGCGACCGCATCCATCAGCAGGTCATTGTCGGAATCACCGGGACGGATATGCATGTTGTGCATGGTCACCACCCGAGGCAGGGCCGACACCCCGCTGACGAACTCGGCAAGGTCCTCGTATCCACCGCGGACCCGCAGCCGGATCGGGACCTCGGCGTAGAAGTCACGGCGGTTCTCGCCGCGGGGCTCGAACAGCTCGATTTCCAGCCCCGCCTGCAACCCGGTCTGCGAGATATCCACCAGCAGACTGGGGATCTCGGCGCTGCTGGGCAGCAGCTCGAGCAGGGAGGCGAACATGCGCTCCATCTCCTCCAGCTGGTCCTCGTAGGCCTGAAGGTTGGCGGCGCGCTGCTGTTTGTCCTCGAACTCGTCGCGCAGCTGCAGTTCACGGCTCTCCGCGCGCTCGAGATCCGTGCGCTGATCACCGATGAACAGGTAGTAGGACAGGCCGAGGATGGCCAGGACAATCACGACCAGGATCAGGCCCTTGACGCCCCAGGAGGCCTCCCCGATGTTGTTGAAGTCGATCTGGTTGAGTTCCTTGAGATCCATCAGGAATCCCCCTCTTCGGCATCCGGCCGGGTCTGCGTGGCATCCAGACGGAAGTCACGCACCTGGAGACGGCCCTCTTCCCGGGTCTCGATGATCTGCAGGTTGGAACTGCCCAGCCAGGGCGACGCGTCGATCCGGCGCATCAGCGCGGAGATCCGCGTGTTGGACTCGGAACGCCCGACCAGCCGGACATTCTCGCCTTCCTGACGAACCTCGCTGAGGAATGTGCCATCGGGCAGCGTCTCGACCAGCTGGTCAAACAGGTGGACCGCCTCGGGACGGCGGGCCTGCAGGGTCTGGATCACTTCCATGCGGGCGATAAGCGCCTCGCGCTGCTCGTCGAGATCTCGGATCCGGGCAATCTGGCGGTCCAGCTCGCGGATCTCGCTCTCCAGCATCTGGTTGCGCGACTGCTGATGGTCAATCAGCGCGCCCATGAAGCTGTAGCCAGCGAAGGCCAGCAGAACGCCGACCACGGCGGCGCCGCCGGCCGCACCGAAGAACTGCTTGCGCCGTTGCTCGCGGGCCTTCTCGCGCCAGGGAAGGAGGTTGATGTAGATCATGACGCATACCCCCGCATGGCCAAGCCACAGGCGGTCATCAGCGCCGGGGCATCATTGGCGAAGCGTTCCTGGTTGACCCGCTTGGCCAGCGCCATGCCGCGGAACGGATTGGCGATGGAGACCGGCGTGCCGGCAGCCTCCTCCAACAGTTCGTCCACACCCGGGATGGCCGCACACCCGCCGCCCAGGAGGATGTGGTCGATGGTGTCCTGCGGGCGCGTGACGTAGAAGTACTGCAGCAGCCGCTGGATCTGGTCGACCATGGTCTGCTTGAAGGGCTCGAGGATGGAGCTGCCGTAGTCGGCCGGCAGGTCACCGCTCATCTTGGCGGACCCGGCTTCCTGATAGTTCATGCTGTAGCGGCGCATAATCTCCTCGGTAAGCATGCGACCGCCGAAATTCTGCTCGCGGGTGTAGACCACGCCCTCGTCCTGGCTGACGACGTACACCGCGGTGACCGAGGAGCCGACGTCCACCACCGCCACGATAGGCTTGCTTTCGCGATCGGGGATCTGCTCCATCAGGCGCTCGGCGGTGTGCTCGATCGCGTAGGCCTCGACGTCCACCAGCTCGGGGGTCAGCTTGGCGGCCTCGGCAATGGCCACGCGCGAATCGACGTTCTCGCGGCGCGAGGCCACCACGAGGACATCCACCATCTGCGGGTTCTTCTCGTTCTTGCCCAGGACCTGGAAGTCCAGGTTGACCTCTTCGAGGGTGTAGGGGATGTACTGATCGGCCTCCACGAAGACCTGGCCTTCGAGTTCCGCATCGCCCAGCGCGGCCGACATTTGAATGGTCTTGGTGATGACAGCGGAGGAGGGGACGGCCATCGCACAGTGCTTGAGTCGAGTCCCGGACCGCTTGACCGCCCGGGCCAGGGCATTGCCCACGGCCTCGGTGTCCTGACAGACCTTGTCGACCATCACCCCGTCCGGCAACGGCTCGACCGCGAAGGCCTCGACCCGGTACCCCTTACCCTGTCGCGCCAGCTCCAGCACCTTGACGGCTGCCGAGCTGATGTCCACGCCCAGGACCCCATGTTTGGATTTTCCGAGACTCAGCACACATCCCCCTGTATACCCCAACGAAAGTAACTGGTAGCGTTACAATCACGTATGCTAGCTCGTTCACAATATACACCGCGACTTCGAGGTTGCAAGTCGCATTGAATGCGACTTCTCACCTTGGCCTCACTTTTTTTGCTGTCATGAATCCGGTCTTTAAGATTATTACGGCGCTGCTGGCCCTGATTCTGGCAGCCGGTATCGGCCTGTCCGTCGCCCTGGCCGCCCTGTACGTTTACTACGCACCCACCCTCCCCGAGGCGGACGCCGTGCGGGACGTGCGCCTGCAGACACCCCTGCAGGTACGCAGCGCGGACGGACGCCTGATGGGCGAGTTCGCGGAAGAGCGGCGCATCCCGGTGCCGATCGACGCCATCCCGCAGCAGGTTCGCGACGCCTTTATCGCGGCCGAGGACGAGCGTTTCTACGATCATCCGGGCGTGGACGTGATGGGGCTGGCCCGGGCCGCGCTCAACCTCGTCTCCACCGGCGGCCAGCGCACCCAGGGCGGCAGCACGATCACCATGCAGCTGGCGCGCAACATCTTTCTTACGCGCGACCGCACGTATGAACGCAAGCTCCGCGAGATCTTCCTGGCCATCCGTCTGGAACAGGAAATGTCCAAGGACGAGATCCTCGAGCTGTATCTGAACAAGATCTATCTGGGCCAGCGGGCCTACGGTATCGAGGCTGCCTCGCGGGTCTACTTCGGCCGGTCGCTGGAGGATCTGGAACTGGACGAGATCGCCACCCTCGCGGCCCTGCCCAAGGCCCCCTCCACGACCAACCCGGTCGCCAGCCCCCAACGCGCCGAGATCCGCCGCAACTATGTGCTGCGACGGATGCTGGAGACCGGCGCCATCGACGAGGCCGCCTTCGAAACGGCGGTGTCGCGCCCGGTCCTGTCGGAACGCCACACCGCCGCGACCGAAATCGACGCCCACTGGGTCGCGGAGATGGCACGCCAGATGGTTGTGAACCTGTGGGGTGACGAGGCCTATCGCCGCGGGCTCCAGGTGCACACCACGATTGATTCCCGCCAGCAGGAAGCGGCCAATCAGGCCCTCCGGGAAGGATTGCTGGAATATGACGAGCGTCACGGTTTTCGCGGTCCGGAGATGCGCATTCCGGAGGCCACCCTGGACGATTCCGATGCCCGCGAACGGGCACTGAAGGCCATCGGCATCCACGGACGCCTGCTTTTTCCCGCCGTGGTGCTGGGCCTGGACGAGGACGGGACCCTGCGGGTCGACGGTGGCCGCATCGGCGAGCAGACAATCCTGCCGGAGGACCGCGAATGGGCCGGATCGCCCGATTTCGCCCGCGGCGACGTCATCCGCATCCGCCCCTACACCGACGGGCGCTGGCGCCTGGCGCAGAAGCCGGAGGTTACCGGGGCCGTGATCGCGCAGGCCCCGGAGGACGGTGCCATCACAGCCCTGGCCGGCGGGTTCGATTTCTTCGAAAACCGCTACGACCGGACGACCCAGGCCCAGCGCCAGCCCGGCTCGGCCTTCAAGCCACTGGTGTACGCCCTCGCCCTGCGCGAGGGCTACCGCCCCGAAGGGACCGTCATCGACGCCCCGATGGTCTTCAACGACCCAGCGCTCGGGGCGGAATGGCGACCCCAGAACTACACCCGGCGCTTCCATGGCGAAACCACCCTGCGCGAGGCACTGGCCAACTCCCGCAACCTCGCGTCTATCCGGCTGCTGGACCGCCTGGGTACCGGGAACGTCCATCAGGAACTGACCCGCTTCGGCCTGGACCTGGAAACCCAGCCAAACAACCTGTCCATGGTCCTGGGCACGGGAACTCTGACCCCGCTGCAGCTCAACAACGCCTATGGGGTATTCGCCAGCGGCGGCCGCCTGAACAGCCCCTGGATCATCACCCGCATCGAGACCGTGGATGGCGAGGTGCTCTACGAGGCGCCCACCGAACGCGCCTGCCCGGCCCCCTGCTCCAGCCCCAGAGGGCAGGACCTGCCGCTGGTCGCGAGCAGCGGGCCCCTGCAGTACACCGACCCCACGCCGGTGCTGCAGCCCGGGGTCGCCTGGCAGATGAGCGAGATGCTGCACGGGGTGATCACCTCGGGCACCGGCCGGCGCGCCCTGGAACTCGGGCGCTCGGACCTGGCCGGCAAGACCGGCACCACCAACAACTACCGCGACGCATGGTTCGCCGGGTTCAACGCGGATCTGGTCGCGACCGCCTGGATCGGGTTTGACGACAATCGCGAACTGGGCCGGCGCGAGAGCGGCGGACGCGCGGCACTGCCGATCTGGACGCGCTTCATGGGGAGCGTTCTGGCGGATGAGCCGGAACGCCCGCTGGAGCGCCCCGACGACCTCGTGCGCGTCGCCATCCTGCCGAATGGCCAGCGCGCGCCCAGTGACAACACGCCGGGCGCGCGCAACCAGTGGCTACTGCCCCATCAGATCCCGGAGCGCGGCCACGTGATCCCGGGGAGCAACGGCGACAGCGGCAGTCAGCAACCCGAACTGGTGTTTTGATGGGCACCCCTTCGCGTATCCGCCAGGAACTGGCGCAGGAGGCCGCGCGCATCATGCTGGACGACGGCATCCGCGACTTTGCGCTCGCCAAGCGCAAGGCCGCCGAGCACCTGGGAGTGGACAACCGTCACGAGATGCCCGGCAATCTGGAGATCCAGGATGCCGCCATCGAGCGCAGCCGGCTGTTCGCCAGCCCGGCCAGCCGCGCTGCCTATCGGGAACGACTGGCGGCGGCCCTGATCGTGATGGAGCGCCTGCGCCATCTCGAGCCGCGCCTGGTCGGCCCCCTGCTCCAGGGCCTGGTCGAATCCCAGCCCCTGCTCAATCTGCATGGTTTTGCCGAGACCGTGGAGGAGGTGATCCTGGAACTGGGTGAACGGGGTATCCAGTGCGAGACCGGGGAACGCCGCTATCGCAGCCGTCAGGGCCGCGAGCAGCGCATTCCCTTCCTCGCCTTTCGCGGACCCGACGACACCGACGTGGAACTGACGGTCTTCCCGCTGGACGGGTTGCGCCAGTCGCCCCCCTCCCCGGTGGACGGGCGACCGATGCCCCGGGCCACGCGCGCGGAGGTAGAAAGGCTGCTGGCAGAGGCCGACGCCGAAGAAGCGCCGGCACCGGCGGACTGAGCGGGGCCTCAAGAGCAGGCGCCGCCAGCGAAAAGCGCGGTTCGTGGAATGCCTCGGCGGCCCGTCCGGGCCGCGGCGAGCCGGATGCCGCTATCGGCGGTAGTTCGTGACCGTATCCACCATCGCGGCGACGCGCTCGGGGTCGATCCCCGGGTGAACGCCATGACCCAGGTTGAAGACGTGGCCGGTATCGCGATCGAAGCCGTCCAGCACCCGCCGCGTCTCCTCGCGCACCACGGCCTCCGGCGCGTAGAGCACCGACGGGTCCAGATTGCCCTGCAACGCGACGCGGTCGCCGACCCGCCGGCTGGCCTCGCCGATCTCGATGGTCCAGTCCAGGCCCAGGGCATCCGCCCCGGTGTCGGCCATCGTCTCCAGCCAGGCACCGCCGCCCTTGGTGAACAGCGTCACCGGCACACGGCGACCGTCGTTCTCGCGGATCAGGCCATCGACGATGCGCTGCATGTAGGCCAGCGAAAACTCGCGATAGGCGCGCGGGGTCAGGGAACCGCCCCAGGTGTCGAAGATCATCACCGACTGGGCGCCGGCGCGGATCTGGGCGTTGAGGTAGTCGGTGACCGCAGTGGCCACCTTCTGCAGCAGGGCGTGCATCTCCTGCGGCTCGCCGTACATCAGACGCTTGGTCTCGGCGAAGTCGCGCGAGCCCTGGCCCTCGACCATATAGGTCGCCAGGGTCCACGGGCTGCCGGCGAAGCCGATCAGCGGCACCTGGCCGTCCAGTTCGCGGCGGATCAGGCGCACCGCATCCATCACGTAGCGCAGTTCCTGCTCCGGGTCGGGCACCGGGAGGTTCTCGATCGCCTCCAGCGTGCGGACCGGCTCGCGGAATCGCGGGCCCTCGCCGGTCTCGAAGTACAGCCCCAGCCCCATCGCATCCGGAATGGTCAGGATGTCGGAGAACAGGATCGCGGCGTCCAGCGGGAACCGGCGCAGCGGCTGCATGGTGACTTCGCAGGCCAGCTCCGGGTTCTGGCAAAGGCTCATGAAGCTGCCGGCCTGCGCACGGGTCTCGCGGTATTCCGGCAGATAGCGACCGGCCTGGCGCATGATCCAGATCGGCGGACGGTCCACCGGCTCGCGCAACTGGGCCCGCAGGAGACGATCGTTTTTCAGGCTATTGGACATCGAAAGGCTCAGACGCCGAGGTATTCGAGGATGCCTTCGGCGGCCTCGCGGCCCTCGAAGACGGCGGTGACCACCAGGTCGGAGCCGCGCACCATGTCGCCGCCGGCAAACACCTTCGGGTTGCCGGTCTGGAAGGCATGCTCGCCCGCGGTCTGCACGCGCCCGCCCTCGTCGATACCGATCTTGTAGTCGGCAAACCAGTCGGAGGGCGACGGACGAAAGCCGAAGGCGATCAGCACCCGGTCGGCCGGGATCACGTGCTCGGAGCCGGGGACCGGTTCGGGACGGCGGCGGCCGCGTTCGTCCGGGGCACCCATCTGGGTGCGCACGACCTTTACGCCCTCCACCTTGCCGTCGCCGACGATCTCCACCGGCTGCACGTTGAATTCGAAGTGCACGCCCTCTTCGCGCGCATGCACCACTTCCTTGCGCGAGCCGGGCATGTTCTCTTCGTCACGCCGGTAGGCGCAGGTCACCGAGGCGGCGCCCTGGCGAATCGAGGTGCGGTTGCAGTCCATCGCGGTATCGCCGCCGCCCAGCACGACCACGCGCTGCCCGGCCATGTCGATGAACTCGCCGCCCTCTTCCTGCGGCCAGTTCATCACCTGGCGGATGTTGGAGATCAGGAACGGCAGGGCCGGATACACGCCCGGCAGGTCCTCGCCAGGGAAGCCGCCCTGCATCGCCGTGTAGGTGCCCATGCCGAGGAACACGGCATCGTATTCCTCCAGCAGGGCGTCCATCGCGATGTCGCGGCCGATCTCGGTATTCAGCCGGAACTCGACCCCCATGCCCTCGAGGATCTCACGGCGAGTGCGGATGACGTGCTTTTCCAGCTTGAACGGCGGGATGCCGAAGGTCAGCAGGCCGCCGATCTCCGGATAACGGTCATACACCACCGCCTGCACGCCGTTACGCGCCAGGATATCGGCGCAGCCCAGCCCCGCGGGGCCGGCGCCAATCACCGCGACCCGCTTGCCGGTCGCGGTGACGTCAGAGAGATCCGGGCGCCAGCCGGCCTTCAATGCCTCGTCGGTGATGTACTTCTCGACCGAGCCGATGGTGACCGCGCCGAAGCCGTCATTCAGGGTGCAGGCGCCCTCGCAAAGACGGTCCTGCGGGCACACGCGGCCGCAGACCTCGGGCAGGGAGTTGGTCTTGTGCGAGAGCTCGGCCGCGGCAAACAGGTTGCCTTCCTCCACCAGCTTCAGCCAGTTGGGGATGAAGTTGTGGACCGGGCATTTCCATTCGCAATAGGGATTGCCGCAAGCCAGACAGCGACCCGCCTGCTGCCCCGCGGTCGCCGGGTCGAACTGACCAATGATCTCGCCGAACTCGTGGATACGAATCTCGGCAGGGGTCTTCTGAGGGTCCTGGCGCGGCAGGTCCAGGAACTGCATCGGATTGGAAGCCATGGATCACTCGCTCCGACGGGAACCGGCGGCATGACGCCACGGGGTTCAACCGTTCATGCGTTCAGGAATGGTCCGTTTCGCTCAAACGAGCGTAACGGTCAAGAATGCCCCAGTGCGGACCGGACCTTCTGGCTCACCTGACCCATGTCGGCACGACCGAAGACCCGGGGCTTGAGTACGCCCATCACCTTGCCCATGTCGCCGGGGGCCGCGGCGCCGGTCTCGGCGATCGCCTCCTGCACCAGCTGATCGAGGGCCGCCGCATCCAGCGGCTCCGGCATGTATTCCTCGATGATGGCGATCTCGGCGGCCTCGCGCTCGGCGAGATCCTCGCGACCACCCTTCTGGTACTGATCGATGGAGTCGCGCCGCTGCTTGAGCATGCGATTGAGGATTGCCAGAACGGTGTCGTCGTCGGCCTCGCGCCGCTCGTCGACCTCGAACTGCGACACCTCGGCCTGAATCATGCGCAATGCCGCCAGGCGGTCCTTCTCCCGGGCCCGCATGGCCTGCTTCACGTCATCCTGCAACCGGGCCTTGAGCGACATGGTCGGGTCCTCGGGTCCGGGCAGCTACCCGGACAGGGGTTCAGTACAGGCGCACCCGGCGGGTCATGTCGCGGGAGTTCTTCTTCAACTGGCGCTTCACCGCGGCCGCGGCCTTCCGCTTGCGTTCGGTGGTCGGCTTTTCGTAGTACTCGCGGCGGCGGACTTCCGCGACCACACCGGCCTTCTCGCAGGTGCGCTTGAAACGGCGCAGGGCGACCTCGAAGGGCTCATTCTCACGAACTCGTACGTGCGGCATACAATCTCCGAAACGGATGCTGGATCTTTTCGATCAAAAACAACAAAACCGGCCGCCAACACTCCGGGCGACCATGCAGAACTCCCTATGGTAATCCAACCCGCACCAATTGCAAAAGTCCGTGAAGCGATCCGCAGCACGGCGCATGCCCGGCTTACGCCATCATCGGCCCGCACGCTATGATGGCGCCCATGGAAAGCCTCAATGTCGAACTGGGCGAGCGCGCCTACCCGATCCACATCGGGCCGGGCATGCTGGCCGCCCCGGAACACCTGCGCCCGGCGCTGGCGGGCCGGCGCGTCGCCGTGGTGACCAACACCACCGTGGGCCCCCTGTACGGCGACGCCCTGCGCCGCAGCCTCGCGGCCTGCGACCTTGACGGCGAGCCGTTGTGGATCGAACTGCCCGACGGCGAACAGCACAAGACGCTGGCCACGGTGGAAAGCATCCTGACCCGGCTGCTGGAGGCTCGCCTGGACCGGGGCAGCCGGATTGTCGCCCTCGGCGGCGGCGTGGTCGGCGACATCGCCGGGTTTGCCGCCGCCATCTATCAGCGCGGCATCGACTTTGTGCAGGTGCCGACCACCCTGCTCGCCCAGGTCGACTCCTCCGTGGGCGGCAAGACCGGGGTGAACCACCCGCTGGGCAAGAACATGATCGGCGCCTTCCATCAGCCGCGCGCTGTCGTGATCGACACCGACACCCTGAAGACCCTGCCCCGGCGCGAGCTGCAGGCCGGCCTGGCCGAGGTCATCAAGTACGGCCTGATCCGCGACGCCGACTTCTTCGCCTGGCTGGAGGAGCACATCGACGCCCTCGGCGCGCTGGATCCAGAGGCGCTGGCCTACGCCATTCGCCGTTCCTGCGCCTGCAAGGCCGAGATCGTCGCCGCCGACGAGCGCGAGGGCGGCATCCGCGCCCTGCTGAACCTGGGCCATACCTTTGGCCACGCGATCGAGGCCGGCATGGGCTATGGCGCCTGGCTGCACGGCGAGGCCGTCGGCACCGGCATGGCCATGGCCGCACGCATGTCGGAGCGCATGGGCTGGCTGGACCGCGCCGGCCGCGAACGCGCGGAGGCCCTGATCCGACGCGCCGGCCTGGCCCTGGAGCCCCCGGCCGAGGTCACCCCGGAGCGCTTCCGCGAATTGATGGCCATCGACAAGAAGGTCGCCAGTGGCCGCCTGCGGCTGGTCCTGCTGCGCGGCATTGGCGAGGCCGTGCTGACCGACGCATTCGATCCGGCGGCCCTGGACCATACCCTGCGCGAGCATGCCCGTGTCGCCTGAGGCCATGACCACGCCCGGCAGCCTCACACCGGGACTGGCACCCTGGGCCTGCGATCCCGCGCACTCGCGCGGGCGCGCCCAGGCGGAGCCCGCCCCCCGCCACCGCAGCGACTTCCAGCGCGATCGCGATCGCATCGTGCACTCCAGCGCCTTTCGCCGCCTGGAGTACAAGACCCAGGTCTTCATCAGCCACGAGGGCGACCTGTTCCGCAACCGTCTGACCCACTCGCTGGAGGTCGCGCAGATCGGGCGCTCGATCGCGCGCGCCCTGCAACTCAACGAGGACCTGGTCGAAGCCATCGCCCTGGCGCATGACCTCGGCCACACGCCGTTCGGGCACGCCGGGCAGCACGCCCTGAATGCCTGCATGCGCGAGCACGGCGGCTTCGAGCACAACCTGCAGTCCCTGCGCATCGTCGATCTGCTGGAGCGCCACTACGCCGAGTTCGACGGCCTCAACCTGACCTTCGAGACGCGCGAGGGCATCCTCAAGCACTGCTCGCCCGAAAAGGCCCGCCAGCTGGGCGAGGTCGGGGTGCGCTTCCTGCAGAAGGAACAGCCGAGCCTGGAGGCCCAGCTCGCCAACGTGGCCGACGAGATCGCCTACAACAATCACGACGTCGACGACGGCCTTCGCTCGGGTCTGCTCACCATGGACCGCCTCGCCGAGGTCACCCTGTTCCGCGACTGCCGCGAGAAGGTCCAGGCCCGCTATCCGGATCTGGATCCACGGCGAACCCAGCACGAGACCGTGCGCCGCATGATCGACACCCTGGTCAGCGACCTGATCGGGAGCAGCCAGGCGGCCATCGACCGCCACCGCCCGCAGTCCGCCGATGACGTCCGCCGCGCCGGGGAGGCCCTGATCCGCTTCAGCCCGGAGGTGGCCGAGCAGGCGCGTGAACTCAAGGGCTTCCTGCGCGAGAACCTCTACCATCACCATCAGGTCCACGGGGTCATGCACAAGGCACGTCAACTGATCCACGATCTGTTCGCCGCGTTCGAGTCCGAGCCCCGCCTGATGCCCGAGAACTACCAGCGCCACGCGGACGCAATCGCCGCGCATGATCCGCACGCCCTGCAACGCGCCATCGCCGACTACATCGCCGGCATGACCGACCGCCACGCCATCCGCGAACACCACCGCCTGTTCGACCTGGGCACGCTGACCTGAGACCGAATCCGATGGCGCTTTCCGAACAATGCCTGGAACAACTCGGCCTGCACGCGCCGCCGTTTGACGACGCCCCCGACGAGACCTTCATCTACAGCGATCCGCTGCTGGACGGCCAGCTGGAATCGGCACGGGCTGCCCTGAACGGCCCCGGGGCGGTCGTCCTGATGACCGGGGAGAACGGCTCCGGACGCAGCCTGCAGCTGATGCGGCTGCTGGCCATGCTGCCCGACCCGTTCGAGCTGATTGCCTTCCGCGCGCGGATCAATACCCAGTTCGAATCGGTGGACAACACCATTCGCAACTACCTGCGCTCGCAGAACGCGGACGACCCCGACCGCCCCCTGACCGAACTGCTGGCCGACCGCGTCGACGACGGCGTCGACCCGGTCATTGCCATGGACGACGCCCACCTGGTGGGCACCGACATCGTCAACAATCTGATGCGCATGCGCAGCGAGGTCCTCGCCAAGCACGGCCGCGCCCCGCGCATCATCCTGGTGGGGTCCGGCGGCCTGCTGCGCCGCCGCCTGTACCTGCCCGACCCCTCCGACGAGGATCAGGTCACCCGGGTCAGCCTGCGCGCCTTCAACCTGGAACAGACCGCGGCCTACCTGCGCCACCGCCTGCAGGCGGCGGGCCTGACCGACCCCGACCGCCTGCTGGACGCGGACGCCATTGCCCACCTGCAGACCACCAGCCAGGGCCTGCCGGGCAACCTCAACCGCGAGGCCAACAGCTTCCTCGAACGCCAGTGCCGCAGCGAGCGCCGGGCCAGCGCCGCGGCGACCACCGGCAGCGCCGCGCCCGGCGTGGCCGCAGGGGACGCCGCCGAGGTCGATACCCCCGACCCGGAACCGGACACAGAAGAACCGGCCTTTCACGCCGCTCGCAGGGAGCCCGAGCCGACCCCCGAGCCCGCCCCGGACCCGGAACCGAGCCTCCGGGCGAGCCGCGACGACGAGGACTTCACGCCCGCGGCCGAAGCCCTGTCCACCTCCACCGCCGAGCCTCCCGCCCCGGAGAGCTCCGCGAGCGAGCCGGGCAGCATTGCGGCCGACGACCGTATCCCCGAGCCCCCGGCACCGGAAAACGCCGCGTTCTGGAACCAGCGCTGGTTCGTACCCGCCGTCGCCATCACCGTGGCACTGGGGATCGCCGCACCGGTCGCCTGGCAACTGCTGGAGGGCGAGCCCGCGCCCGCCGACAGCGAGATCATCGAGCTACCCCTGCCCGAACCGCGCGTCACCGAGGCCGAGCCCGAACCCAGGCCCGAGCCGGCGCCCGCGCACGATGACGAGATCGCCGTGGCCGACCCGCTGGATCTGCCCCCGCCGGCCGCGGCCGAACCGTCCGCGCCCGGGACCGACTCCCCGGAACCGGCCGCAGAAGCACCCGAACCCGAACCTGAACCCACCGCAGAAGCCGGTGACGCAGAACCCGCTCCGGAGCCGGAGCCAGCACCCGAGCCGGAGCCAACCCCCGAGCCCGCACCGGAACCGGCGCCAGAGCCGGAACCGGAACCCGAGCCGGAACCCGCCGCCGAAGCACCGGCCGTGGACGACGCCGACGCCGCGCGTCTGGCCAGTGACCGCGACTGGCTGAACAACCAGGACGGCAGCGCCACGACCATCCAGCTGCTGGCCGCGCCGAACATGGAGGCCGCACGCGCATACGCGGACCAGCACGATCTGGGTGCCATCCGCTACATCCCGACCCGGGTCAACAACCGCGACTTCGTGGTCATCCTGGCCGGAGTCTTCTCCGACCGGGCGGCCGCCCAGCGCGCCGCCGAGGACCTGCCGGCCGCAGTGCGCAACGACGAGCCCTGGATCCGCTCCATCGGCTCGGTCCAGAACGCCGTCCGGGATTAAGCTGCACCCACCACAAGGTGCCCAAAGAGAACCTGAAAAGCATTAACAGGAAGATGAGAAGACGGGAAGGAAAAGACGATTCCGACCAAAAACATTCCAGTCAGTACCTTCCAGTCTTCCCATCTTCCTGTGAACCGCCTTCGACCTGATTGGTGGCTCCGTGGTGAACTACCCTGCCGGACTTTAACCTGCGCGGGTGTCGTGTCTTTTTGACCGGGCCCGGTTTGCCGGGAGAATGGCGGTTCGCTATATTCCTGCGCCTTTTTTCGTGTTCTTGTTCCCAGGGACGGCCCTGACCCACGTACCGCGCCCGCGCAAGGCCCTGCGCGCTGCGACCGGAGTTCACCGATGCGACAGAACCAACTGAACGGCACCCTCTACCGCCCCGAATTCGAGCGCGACAACTGCGGCTTCGGCCTCATTGCGCACATGGACGGCGTCGCCAGCCACTGGGTGGTGGACACGGCAATCAAGGCACTGGAACGCATGACCCACCGCGGCGCGATCGCCGCGGACGGCAAGACCGGCGATGGTTGCGGGCTGCTGATGAAGGCCCCCGAGGCCTTCCTGCGCACCCTGGCCTCGGAGTCGAACATCGAGCTGGCCGAGCGCTTCGCCGCCGGTATCGTGTTCATCAACCCGGAAAAGATCGCCGAGACGCGTGCCGCCGTGGAGAACGCGATCGAGCGCGGCCCGCTTACGCTTGCCGGCTGGCGCGAGGTCCCGGTCAACCCGGAAGACGCCTGTGGTGCCGAGGCCCTGAAGAGCCAGCCGCACATCCTGCAGGTGTTCATCAACGCCCCGGCCGACATGGACGGCGATGACTTCGAGCGCGCCCTGTTTGTGGTACGCCGCCGCGCCGAGATCGCGATGGGCGACGACCCGGTGTTCTACGTGCCGAGCCTGTCCGCGCGCGTGGTCTCCTACAAGGGCCTGGTGATGCCGGAAAACCTGCCGGTGTTCTACCGCGACCTGCAGCGCCCGGAGCTGGAGACCGCGATCTGCGTGTTCCACCAGCGCTTCTCCACCAACACCTTCCCGCAGTGGGGCCTGGCGCAGCCGTTCCGCTTCCTCGCCCACAACGGCGAGATCAACACCGTGCAGGGCAACCGCAACTGGGCGGTCGCACGCCAGCACAAGTTCGCCACCGAGAAGCTGCCGGAACTGGCCGAACTGGAGCCGCTGGTCAACCTGGAAGGCTCCGACTCGCAGAGCCTGGACAACATGCTGGAGGTCCTCCTGGCCGGCGGCATGGACCTGTTCCGCGCGATGCGCCTGCTGGTCCCGCCGGCGTGGCAGAACGTCGCGCACATGGACTCCGACCTGCGCGCCTTCTACGAATACAACTCCATGCACATGGAGCCCTGGGACGGCCCGGCCGGGATCGTGCTGACCGACGGCCGCTACGCCGCCTGCACCCTGGACCGCAACGGCCTGCGCCCGGCGCGCTATGTGATCACCAAGGACCGCCACATCACCCTGGCCTCCGAGATCGGCGTGTACGACTACGCCCCGGAGGATGTGGTCGCCAAGGGCCGCCTGAAGCCCGGGCAGATGCTGGCCGTGGATACCGAATCCGGCGAGCTGCTCCATCCCGAGGACGTCGACCGCATCAACCGCACGCGCCAGCCCTACCGCCAGTGGCTGCGCGCCCACGAGAAACACCTGAAGAGCCAGCTGGACGACAACCAGCTGTTCTCCGGCGAGCCGATGCCGCCCGAGCGCCTGGAGACCTACGAAAAGCTGTTCGACGTGACCTTCGAGGAGCGCGACCAGATCCTGCGCGTGCTGGCCGAGGCCGGTCAGGAGGCCGTGGGCTCGATGGGCGACGACACCCCGTTCGCGGTGCTGTCGCAGCACACCCGCTCACTGTACGACTACTTCCGCCAGCAGTTCGCCCAGGTCACCAACCCGGCGATCGACCCGCTGCGCGAGAGCATCGTGATGTCGCTGGAGACCTGCTTCGGCCGTGAGCAGAACCTGTTCGAGGAGACCCCGGACCACGCCCACCGCCTGGTATCCGACTCCCCGGTGCTGTCCGAGGCCAAGTTCCGCGAACTGTGCAACCAGACCGAGGACGCCTTCCGCGTCGAGCGCATGGACCTCAACTACGACGTCCATGCCGGCTCCCTGGAAGACGCCGTGAAGGCCCTGACCGCAAACGCAGTCGAGGCCGTGCGCGGCGGTGCCGTGGTGCTGGTGCTGTCGGACCGCGGCATCGACCCGGAACGCCGCCCGATCCCGGCCGCGCTGGCCGTGGGCGCGGTGCATCACGCGCTGATCCGCGCCAAGCTGCGCACCGACGCGAACATCGTCGCCGAGACCGCCACCGTGCGCGACCCGCACCACTTCGCGGTCCTGCTCGGCTACGGCGCCACTGCGATCTACCCCTACCTGGCCTACTCCGCGCTGCACGGCATGTGCGAGTCCGGCGAGATCCCGAACGCGGACCCACTGACCCTGGCGCAGAACTACCGCCGCGGCATCAACAAGGGCCTGTTCAAGATCCTGTCGAAGATGGGCATCTCCACCATCGCCAGCTACCGCGGCGCGCAGCTGTTCGAGATCGTCGGCCTGGCCGACGAGGTCGTGGACACCTGCTTCACCGGCACCACCAGCCGCATCAAGGGCACCCGCTTCGCCGATATCGAGGCGGACCTGGAGACGCTGTCCAAGCGCGCCTGGAACCCGCGCAAGAGCGCCGGCCAGGGCGGCCTGCTGAAGTACGTCCACGGTGGCGAGTACCACGCCTACAACCCGGACGTGATCCAGACCCTGCACCGCGCCGTGCAGTCCGGCGACTACGGCGTGTACCAGGAATATGCAGACCTGGTGAACGAACGCCCGGTGACCGTGCTGCGCGACCTGCTGAAGGTCCGCGACGACATCGAGCCGATCGCGCTGGACGAGGTCGAGCCCGAGGCCGAGATCCTGCCGCGCTTCGACTCCGCTGGCATGAGCCTGGGCGCGCTGTCGCCGGAGGCCCACGAGGCCCTGGCCACCGCGATGAACCGCCTAGGCGGGCGCTCCAACTCCGGCGAGGGCGGCGAGGCCGTCTCCCGCTACGGCACCGAGCGCATGTCCAAGATCAAGCAGGTGGCCTCCGGCCGCTTCGGCGTGACCCCGCACTACCTGGTCAACGCCGAGGTGCTGCAGATCAAGGTTGCCCAGGGCGCGAAGCCCGGCGAGGGCGGCCAGCTGCCGGGCCACAAGGTCAACAAGATGATCGCGGAGCTGCGCTACTCGAATCCGGGCGTGGCCCTGATCTCGCCGCCGCCGCACCACGACATTTACTCCATCGAGGACCTGGCGCAGCTGATCTTCGACCTCAAGCAGGTCAATCCGGATGCGCTGGTCTCGGTGAAGCTGGTCTCCGAGGCCGGGGTTGGCACGATCGCCGCCGGCGTGGCCAAGGCCTACGCCGACCTGATCACCATCTCCGGTTACGACGGCGGCACCGGCGCCAGCCCGCTGACCTCGGTGAAGTACGCCGGCACCCCGTGGGAGCTGGGCCTGACCGAGACCCACGCGACCCTGCGCGGCAACGACCTGCGCGACAAGGTGCGGCTGCAGACCGACGGCGGCCTGAAGACCGGCCTCGACGTGATCAAGGCGGCGATCCTGGGTGCGGAGAGCTTCGGCTTCGGCACCGGCCCGATGGTCGCGCTGGGCTGCAAGTACCTGCGGATCTGCCACCTGAACAACTGCGCAACGGGTGTCGCCACGCAGGACAAGGTGCTGCGCATGAACCACTTCATCGGCCTGCCCGAGATGGTCATGCACTACTTCCAGTTTGTCGCCCGCGAGACCCGCGAGTGGATGGCGAAGCTGGGCGTGCGCAGCCTGACGGATCTGATCGGCCGTACCGATCTGCTGGAGATCCTGCCGGGCGAGACGCCGAAGCAGCAGCACCTGGACCTGAACGGCCTGCTGGCCAGCGGCGACCTCGCCGACAAGCCACGCTTCTGCAAGGAGCCGAAGAACGAGCCGTTCGACAAGGGCGAGCTGGCCGAGAAGATGGTCGCCGAGATGCTCGAGGCGATCGAGAACAAGGCCGGTGGCGAGTACCGTTTCGACGTCGCCAATACCGACCGCTCGATCGGCGCGCGCCTGTCCGGCGAGATCGCCAAACGCCACGGCAACCAGGGCATGTCCGATGCCCCGATCACCGTGCGCATGAAGGGCACGGCCGGGCAGAGCTTCGGCGTCTGGAACGCCGGCGGCCTGCACCTGTACCTGGAAGGCGATGCCAACGACTACGTCGGCAAGGGCATGACCGGCGGCAAGCTGGTGATCCGCCCGCCGGAAGGCTCGGGCTTCGCCAGCCAGGACACCACCATCATGGGCAACACCTGCCTGTATGGCGCGACCGGCGGCAAGCTGTTCGCCGCCGGCCAGTGCGGCGAACGCTTCGGGGTGCGCAACTCCGGCGCGATCGCCGTGGTGGAAGGCATCGGCGACCACGGCTGCGAGTACATGACCGGCGGCGTGATGGTGGTGCTGGGCAACACCGGCATCAACTTCGGCGCGGGCATGACCGGCGGCTTCGCGTTCGTGCTGGACCGGGAGAACGACTTCCCGGACCGCATCAACAACGAGCTGATCGACCTGCACCGCCTCGACACCGAGGAAATGGAGGCGCACCGCAACTATCTCGAGGAACTCATCACCGAGTTCGTGCACGAGACCGACAGCGCCTGGGGCCGCGAGATCCTGGAACGTTTCGACGACTACCAGGGCTCGTTCTGGCTGGTGAAGCCCAAGGCCTCCGAACTCCGGGGCCTGCTGGCCAACCTGCGCCAGGCCGCCTGACCCACCACCCGGCGGAACTTTGAAACGGGCCCCTCACGGGGCCCGTTTTGTTTGCAGTGCCGAAAAACCGTCATTGCGAGCGCAGCGAAGCAATCTCCAGAAACTGCCACCGGGACACAGCACCAAGCGATTGCTTCGTCGCCCAAGGCTCCTCGCAAGGACGGGGAGATAGAAAGGAGCGTCATCGCGAGGAGCGAAGCGACGTGGCGATCTCCACGGACAGCCCCGGCGACCACCGAGACTCACTCAGGGCTTACTGCGTCGGCTGCCGCGTCCCGCAATGACGTGTTGCGGCCCAACGCTGGGCTATCATGCGAACCTGACGACGAGCACACCCCCGAGGAATAGCCGGCGACACCATGGCAGGTCTCATCCCACAGGCATTCATCGACGAGCTCCTCGAACGCAGCGACATCGTCGAGGTGATCCAGCGCCGCGTGAGCCTGAAGAAGGCCGGGCGCGAGTTCGCCGCCTGCTGTCCGTTCCACGGCGAGAAGACGCCGTCGTTCTATGTCTCGCCGCAAAAACAGTTCTATCACTGCTTCGGCTGCGGGGCGCACGGCACGGCCATCAGCTTCCTGATGGAGTACGAGAATCTGAGTTTTCCCGAGGCGGTGGAGCAGCTGGCCGAACAGGCCGGACTGGAGGTCCCGCGCGAGGCCGGAGGGGACGACAAACGCGAGGCCCACGCCCCGCTGTACGAGGCCCTCAACGCGGCCGCCGACTACTACGTGCAGCAGCTGCGCCAGACGCCGAAGGCCGTCGAGTACCTGAAAAACCGTGGCATCGACGGCACCACGGCCCGCGACTACCAGATCGGCTGGGCGCCCCCATCGGGCCTGATCGAGGCGCTCAAGCCCCGCTTCACCCCGCAGCAGCTGGTGGATGCCGGCCTGGCCGCGCGGCGCGACGACGGCGGCATCCGCGAGCGCTTTCGTACGCGCATCATGTTTCCGATTCGCGACCGGCGCGGGCGCATTACCGGCTTCGGCGGGCGCCTGATCGAGGACGGCGAGCCGAAGTACCTGAATAGCCCCGAGAGCGAGGTCTTCCACAAGGGCCAGGTGATCTACGGCCTGTTCGAGGCGCGCAAGGCGAACACCCGCCTGGACGACATCGTCGTGGTCGAAGGCTACATGGATGTGGTCGGCCTGGCGCACGCCGGCTTCCGTCGCGCCGTGGCCTGCATGGGCACCGCCCTGACCCGCGCCCACCTGGACAGCCTGTTCCGCCAGGTCTCGCGCATCACCCTGTGCTTCGACGGCGACGCCGCCGGGCGCCGCGCGGCCTGGCGCTCACTGGCCGAGGCCTTGCCCGCGATCCAGGGCCTGCGCGAGGTGCGGGTGCTGTTTCTGCCCGAGGGGGACGACCCCGACAGCCTGGTGCTGCGTGACGGCCTCGCCGGCTGGGAGGAACGGCTGGCCGGTGCCCTGCCCCTGTCCGAGACGCTGGTCCGGCTGCTGCGCGAGGAGCACCCGACCGACACCGCCGAAGGCCGCACCCGCTTCGCGCATGCCGCGATGAAGCTGGTCGCCACCACGCGCGATCCCCTGTTCCGCGACCAGTTGGTCGAACGCATCGCCGAGGAGACCCATCTGAGCCACGAGCGCCTGGAACAGGTCTTGTCCGAGCAGCCCCCCGAACCCGCCCGCGCGACGGCCTCGGGTTCGGGGGGCGATCTTCCGGCCAACCCCACCGCCAGCCGGGCACCCGGCGGCGAAAGCCCGCCGGCCCTGTGGGGCGCCCTGCTGGCGCGTGTCCTGCAACACCCGGAACTCGACTGGTCGCAACCGGAAATCCGCCAGCTCGTCGAACTGCCCGGGGTGGCCGCGGCCACCCTGCGCGAGCTCCTCGCCGCCCTGGACGAAAACCCCGAACGGCATACCGCCGGGCTGCTGGAACGCTTCCGCGAGGAACGCCACTTCCAGCGCCTGATGGCCCTGGCCCACCAGGCCCTGGACGACGGCGAGGTGGCCGTCACCCGGCAGACGGCGCTGGACTGCGCCCGCCAGCTCCTGCGCCAGCACTACCGCTCGCGAATTCGTGAACTGACTCGCCCCGGCACCGAGCTGGGGACGGAACAACGCGCCGAGCTCGCCCGTCTTACCGAGCAGCTGCAGCGATTCGACCGGCCGCAATAGCCAGCCCGGGCCTTGAAGCGGACGCGATTGCCCGCATTGTTCAGACAGCCGGAGGGCGCCACACGGCGCGCCGCGCAGGGCCTTGACCGCAATCAGCGTCCGGCAACCGGCAATATAAGAATCTTCTGCTACAATACAGGATTGATTTTTCTGCGCCCCAATTTCCTAGAGCCGTCCTGTAGCGGCTCGACCAAGCACCTCGGAGTACGACCGCAATGAATCGTGAAGAGCAGCAATCCCAGCTCAAGGAACTGATTGCCAAGGGCAAGGAGCAGGGATACCTCACGTATACCGAGGTGAACGACCACCTGCCCGACTCGATCATCGACTCCGACCAGGTCGAGGACATCATCGCGATGATCAACGACATGGGCATCGCGGTGCACGAACAGGCCCCGGACGCTGACAGCCTGCTGCTGTCCGACGGCTCCGTCTCCGCCGACGAGGACGCCGAGGATGCCGTGGCCGCGCTGGCCTCCGCCGACAGCGACTTCGGCCGCACCACCGACCCCGTGCGCATGTACATGCGCGAGATGGGCACGGTCGAGCTGCTGACCCGCGAGGGCGAGATCCGCATTGCCAAGCGCATCGAGGAAGGCCTGATGCAGGTCCTGTTCGCGCTGGCTCACCACCCGGGCGCGATCGAACGACTGATCCACGAGTATGACCAGATTGTCGAAAACAACGGCCGTCTGACCGACCTGGTGGTCTCCTTCATCGACCCGAACGACCACGCCAACGGCGAGGCCGTGGCCCGCGGCCTGGTGACGCCGGAACAGGCGCAGAAGGCCCAGGACGAGCAGAAGGCCGCGGCCGCGGCGGCTGCCGAACAACAGGCCAGCGCCGAGCTGGATGCCATCGTCGACGAGGTGGAGGACGCCGAGGAAGACGAAGAAGCCGCCGAACCGGTCGACACCGGCCCGGACCCGGAAGAGGCCCGCGAACGCTTCGAGAAGCTGCGCAAGCTGCACGCCAAGGCCCACAAGGCCTTCGAGAAGGGCAACCGCGAGGCCTACGCCGTCGCGCGCGAGGCCACCGCCAAGTACTTCATGGAGTTCAAGCTGGTCCCGCGCATGGTCGACCAGCTGACCACGCAGCTGCACGGCAGCATCGACCAGATCCGCCGCCACGAGCGCCGCATCATGGCGCTGGCCGTGGAACAGGCGCAGATGCCGCGCAAGGCCTTCATCGACAGCTTCCCCAAGAACGAGACCAACCTCGACTGGATCAAGGAAGCCTGCAAGGCCAAGGGCAAGTACACCACCGCCCTCGCCGAGCACGAGGACGAGATCGTGCGCCTGCAGAAAAAGCTCGCCGAGATCGAGCACGAGGCCAGCCTGAACATCTCCGAGATCAAGGAGATCAACCGTCGCATGTCCATCGGCGAGGCCAAGGCCCGCCGCGCCAAGAAAGAGATGGTCGAGGCCAATCTGCGCCTGGTGATCTCCATCGCCAAGAAGTACACCAACCGCGGCCTGCAGTTCCTCGACCTGATCCAGGAAGGCAACATCGGCCTGATGAAGGCGGTGGACAAGTTCGAATACCGTCGCGGCTACAAGTTCTCGACCTACGCCACCTGGTGGATTCGCCAGGCCATCACCCGCTCCATCGCGGACCAGGCCCGGACCATCCGCATCCCGGTGCACATGATCGAGACCATCAACAAGCTCAACCGCGTCTCCCGCCAGATGCTGCAGGAGATGGGCCGCGAGGCCACGCCGGAAGAACTCGCCGAGCGCATGGAGATGCCCGAGGACAAGATCCGCAAGGTGCTCAAGATCTCCAAGGAACCGATCTCCATGGAGACTCCGATCGGCGACGACGAAGACTCCCATCTGGGCGACTTCATCGAGGACGAAAAGGTCGCCTCGCCGTCGGACTCCGCCGCGCAGGAAAGCCTCACCGAGGCCACCCGCGAGATCCTTTCCACGCTGACCCCGCGCGAGGCCAAGGTCCTGCGCATGCGCTTCGGCATCGACATGAACACCGACCACACCCTCGAAGAGGTCGGCAAGCAGTTCGACGTCACCCGCGAACGCATCCGTCAGATCGAGGCCAAGGCCCTGCGCAAGCTGCGCCACCCGACTCGCGCCGAACTGCTGCGCACCTACACCGACGCCGAGTAACCGGCGTCCCGGCCGAACGGCCGGAACCTGCCCTGCCGCTGCGGCGCCATCGCTCCCTTTCCGGGTAGAATGGCGCCGCAGTCGTTTGTACCCTCCCCGAATACGGGCCTGTAGCTCAGTTGGTTAGAGCAGGGGACTCATAATCCCTTGGTCGTCGGTTCGAGTCCGACCGGGCCCACCATTCTCTTCTCCCCTTCTGTCCACTCCTTGCCGAAATCCCTCTAAAACCAGCCTTTAACGTCTACTTGTTGTTCGTTTCTTTCCAGATCCGTCCGTGGACAGCCAAGAACCATGGGGGTATTTTTGGGGGTACGGACTTCCACATGGGGGTATCTACCCCTTCAGGGGCACCATGGCGCGGGGTACAAACAAGCTGACGGACAAAGCCGTCCGCGCAGCAAAGCACGAGGGTAAGGACTACAAGCTAGCCGACGGCCAGGGAATGTTTCTGCTCGTCACCAAGGCCGGGCGCTACTGGCGGCTGAAGTTTCGGCTTCGCGGCAGGGAGCGCCTGATGTCCCTGGGCACATACCCCGACACCTCCCTAGCCATTGCCCGCGAACGGCGCGCTGAAGCGCGGGCGCTGATCGCGGATGGTTTAGACCCTGTGAAGCAGCGTCGCGGCTACGAAACCGAACAGGCGTTGACCCTGCGCGCTCTAATCGAAGACTGGCTAGCTCGACAGCACTGGGCAACTAGCTACAGCAAAAAGGTCGAGGGGCGGTTGCAACGGCACGTGCTACCGCAGTTGGGCGAACGCCCCGCCAGCGAGATCACGCCGCCGGAGCTGTTAGCGCTACTGCGCACCATCGAAGACACCGGGGCTCAGGAAACCGCCCGCCGGTGCTTGGAGCACGTGCGCGGGGCATACCGCCACGGTATCGCCAGCGGCTCGATCGAAACCAACCCGGGGGCTGATCTGAGCCGCGCTCTTCGTCCGAAGCGCAAGGCCAATCACTTCGCAGCCGCCACTACGCCACAAGAGCTGGCGGACGTACTACGCTTTCTCTGGGGATACACACATCGAGCAACCCCCACGGTATCCGCCGCGCTAAAACTGACACCCATGCTTCTGGTCCGGCCCGGGGAACTCCGTCATATGGAATGGTCCGAGATCGACCAAGACGAGGGAACATGGCTGATCCCCGGGGCAAAGATGAAGACAGGAACGGATCACCTCGTACCCCTGCCCCGGCAAGCTTTGGAGATCATCGAATCACTCCGCCCATGGTCGGGCCACAGCCCTTACGTACTCCCAGGAGCACGCAGCCCAGAGCGCCCCATGTCCGAAAATGCCGTAACAGCAGCACTCGCCAATATGGGTCTGCGGGGAATTGCAACGGCACACGGATTCAGGGCATCCGCTCGGACGATCCTTGATGAGGTTTTGGGTTGGAGGCCGGACATTATCGAGCACCAGCTGGCACATACCGTGCGTGATCCCTTAGGTCGCGCCTACAACCGCGCATCGTTTCACCCGGAACGCCGTCGGATGCTCCAAGAGTGGGCGGACTACTTGGACCGGCTTAGGCAGGAGGGACAGGCGGTAGCTATAAAGCACACGGACGCCTAGCAATACCAAGGCTGGTGTGGGCCAGGAAGACGCTCCGAAACCTGGGAAACATGCGTCGAGCTGCTCGCGTCTCCTCGTATGCAGACCGAAGCATGGAGGGAAGATGTCGCAACAGACCACCACGTTCAGAGAACTTCAGCACGCCCTAGAGCTTGATCCCTGGTGGGGTTTCATCCCGAGCAATGATGGACCGAAGAACGTCGCCCCAAATGCTGAGCGCGTAGTCGAGGCAATAGAGCAGGACGCAAGCACACGGGTTCGGGAATTCCTCATTCGCTGGTCACGCAAGCCATGCAAAGGCCACCTTCACGCAAAGCTGATCCGACTCCTGTGCGTATCTGCAAACCTGCCCGCCTACACCAACAAGACGGCAGCCAGAAAACCTGAACGGCAATCCCTCGATTGGCGCCCCCCCGAATACGCGGAGCGCTGGCGCCAAAAGGACATAGCAATCCGGCTCGACGAGCTTCGGCATGTACTGGAACGCAATCACCTACCGCTTCCGGAGCGCTTTTTCGGATCACGCGCCTTTTTGCCTCTCGCGAAGGCCCTAGATGGATGGTTCGACAAAACGCTTGCAGCCCTACCGATTGGTCTGCGTTTGAGAGTTGCAGCTGACTTTGCACCATCACCTTGGGACCCCCTCAGTGCGGAGCAGCGCCGCACGAGGGCCATGGAATGGGATTACCAGAACCATCCCGAGACAGAGCAGGAGCGGCAACGATACTTTGACCTCCAAGTACGTCACGAAGAGCTGGAAGCGAAACTGCGGGACGAGCGACAACGCGATGCTAGGACACCGAGTGAGGCCGAGAAAAAGGAACAGCGCATAGCGGAAATCGAAGGTGAGGTAGATGAGGTGGCTCAAGCCCTGAATATCCTGGACTGGTCGGCCCAAATTGCACCATGCCATAACGACCCCGGCTATCTCCCCCTGGCCGAAGCCTTCAACCTTCTGGCGGGCCAACCAGAAGGTACGACGATGCGGACAGGCCACCCACTGCGCCGCCTGTGGGACAGCGCACTGAGCGCCCATCAGGGGGGCGCATGGGAAGTCGCCCAATGCCGCAACGGGTGCGACGTTCAGGTTTCGCTGGTGGACCTACTTTCGTGGGCAGAAGCGGAGGCAGTACCCCTGGGGCTAACGATCAACACGCCGCCGAAACTGGCTGCTGAAAGGGAAGAAAGAAAGAAACTCTCCACATCCAGCCAAGCGGACATAGCAGCCCGCGACGAACGTATCCGGGAAATTGAGGCGTTACTGGCTCGGTTCGCGGCCGCTGGTTTGCAGGGCGCGCCTGGAACGATCAGCTCCAGTGACCGCGTGATGGCAGGATTTAGCGATGATCTTTCCAGATTCCGCTCTATGGAGGCACTCACGTTCGATGAGGTCGCCTTCAAGGTCGATCCCGATAACCTCAAGGTGCAAGTAGAGGCTCGGGAATTGGTAGCGAGCGTCGCGTTCCACGTACTCGGCCTGACCAAGAAGAACGGCTTCGCCCTGAACGCCCAGGGCCAAGAATTCATGGCCATAGCCAGGGGCGACTACGACCCTGCCGATAAAGGAAAAAAGCGGCGCATCGATCGTCTGGGCAAGGCGTTAAGGCACGCTCTCGGCATGACGGAAAACCCATTTCCAAGAGGGAGACCGAAGTTCACCGCGCATATCCCGAAGGACAGTCGAGCAAAGCGAGAGGCCAAACGACGCCAGGTCACCTTCGATGATGGCCGCATACCAGGAGCGACGAGCAACGGGAGCGACTGGCTACGTGCAAATGATCCCGCGTTTGATCCCAATGATCCGACCTACACGGATGAAGATGGATGACCAAAACGGGCATGGTCACGACCAGAATTTTTGGTCATCCGCGCCTTAACCTTCTGATATAAAACAATTAATAGATCAAGTAATGACCAAGTCCCTGTGAGTGGGTGTGAGGTCCGCTGGAATCCACCGGCGGACGAGACCAACCACAGAAATCGGAGATGGTCATGACCACAACGAAACCCGCCCCGGATCGAGCACCGAACGACACCCAAATGCGCCTGTATGGCGCGAACGAGCGTCTGCTGCGTCTGCGCGACGTGCTGGACCGCACTGCTACGTCAAGGTCCGCTTGGTATGAGCTGATCAAGAAAGGCCAAGCCCCAGCACCAATCAAGGTCGGCGCCTCCGCCCGATGGGTTGAGTCCGAGGTAAACACTTGGATCAACCAGCAAATCGCACGCGGGTAAGGGGGTGAATCGTGCTTAAACCGCATACCCCGCACCGGGGGGAGACCGGCAACCAAAATCAACATACCAAGCGCAGCGCGATCCGCGAAGGCACCAAGGTCGGGCGCGTGTTGAAAGCATTGGCAGAAGGCGAGAGGTTTCATAGGTTCAAAGCTGAACGCCGCCTCCATGACCACTGCCTTCACTCCACCATTTCGGCCCTAGAGCGCAGGGGCCTGCGTATCGCCCGCCGATGGATCACTGTGCGGGGGTTCCAGGGTTTCGACACGCGCGTAGTCTTGTACTGGTTGGAGCCTGACCAGCGCCAGTACGCCTGGACCTTACTGGGCATGGACCAGGAGGGGAGGCAATGAATGGCGCGGAACAAGAAGAAAGGGGAGCGGCACGCCCGGCTTCACAAATGGGAAGCGGACCTGCCAGCCTGGCAGACCCTTTGCCCCGCGGCCCGAGCCCTGTTGATCGAAATGCGGCTGTTATACAACCCAACGAACGGCAACCGGGTGTTCATGTCGCTGCGGGAGATTCAGGCCCGGGTGAATGTCGGCAGGCGGATAGCCGAGCAAGCGCGGGACGAACTCCTCGACCGCGGATGGATTCGGCTGATGGAGCCCGGCGCGTTCTCTCGGAAAGTCCGACACGCGCCGGTGTACGCCCTAGAGCACCTGCCACTCCACGATGGGGACGGGGCCACGCCGCCAAAGACTTTCGCCCGATGGCAGCCATAAAAATCCCCGGTGTGCGCCATGTACATGCTCGGTGTACGTCATGTACACCGGAGCCTTGGACATCCGGCCCCACCACCCTCCACGGTGTACACCATGCACACCGACAGGACGCGAAAGCCCAATCCTCGGTGTACGCAATGTACACACAGATAGATTTACCAAGGGGGGTCCGATGATCTGCGATTGCGGGTGCGTGATGCTCAAGCACAAGGAACGGTCGGAAGGCCTGGCAGTTCGGTTCAAGCGGTGCCCCTCCTGCGGCCGGTGCGATGGGTTCACGCTGACCAGGAACGGCAACCAGCTGAACGGTGAAACTGCCCGGCAAGCATTCCGGGCCGCCAGCAAAAACGGACTGAGGCATCCTGACGAAGACGTTGCGAAGCGACCGAGGAGGACTTGAGACAAGTGGGTGCGCCTGATGCGTGCGAAGAGGGGAGTGACTGGGCAGCCGGAGGGTAGCGCCCCGCGGGAAGACGCTGGGCCTTCAGAGCATGAATGGGTGCCCACGCATCGACGTCGATGACCTGAGTACGGAGGCCGCCCGCTCTGCGAACCTACTGCCGTAACCTCTGCGAAAAATGTTGAAGAATGCTGACTTCGCAGACGGATCTGAAAGCACACACCTCCACCGGAGGACTGACGGCCCACTGACGCAGCATGGCAACCCACCGGGCGGTCAGTACCTGCTGCGCGTCGGGCTGCAAACGAGTCGCTGCGGCATGTGGCAGGCAATGAAGGCGACGCGGAGTCCCGTAGGAGCCCACTCGCCGACAAAAGAGCACTGAGGCTCAAGCACTTTCGTTACCTCCAATCCGTCGGTGGTTCGCACAGAAGTTCGCACCCCCTACGCGCGCGAACAACGGATCCTGCATTGGGTCGCCAGGCCCAGATCATGGCTTCTTCAAACTGAACCAGGGGCAGCACCCTCGCTGGCCGCTCATCACTCAGCTACTCTCTACGCACCAGCCAAGTCGGTGCGAGGGATCAAGAAGCATCATGGACGAGAAGTTGCAAACTGATGGCAGCCGGATTTCGGCCACCCACTCGAACGGCTCACGGAGCGCGAAGTCGGACACCTCGCGCGCTTCCAAGTCGCGTCGACTGACGCCCTTCGAGTTGGAGTCCCTGCAGCGCGATATGGAGGCGGCAGTGCGCCGCTGTCAGGAGTTGCGCGCCATGGAGACGAAGTAGCCAATATCCCGAACATCGCGACCAGCAACCAGACCATACGAGCCCCGCCCGATCCCTGGACCCGGGCCGCACGCTTTGTCTGTGTCAGAGAATGAATTGCTGTGACAGGGATACACGACTACAGCGCGCACCGGCGCCCGGCCACTGAAACGCAATCTCGGACCACAAAGAAGATCTCCGTGACCGTCATGCCTGTACGTGCCGTACCGCCAGCCCCCACGACGTCACCTTCCTAACGATGTGGAGCGTTGCCTCTCGAAATCCGTTACTGGCGGATCCTGTTCCACCGGCCCAGGCCTCTGCCCCGTCCGGATACACATTGATTCTAGAGGCATCTGCCTGATCGCCCATGCTGGTCATCTCGAAGCCGGGCCGTTACCGTCTGGGCTATTCGCCCGAAACGGCAACCCACGCCTGAGCCTCCATACCGGTCATATGAACAAGAAAGCCCTGAGCGAACGGGACATCTGTACCAAGTTCATCACGCCGGCGCTGGAACGCGCGGGCTGGGACATCCAGACACAGGTGCGCGAGGAAGTGTCCTTCACAGCGGGGCGCATCCTCGTCCGTGGGCGGCTTCACACGCGCGGGAAGCGACGCCGCGCCGACTACCTGTTAAGTCACCAGAAAAACCAGCCCATCGCCGTCATCGAGGCCAAGGACAACAACCACAGCCTCGGCGACGGTATGCAACAGGCGCTGGCCTATAGCGACGCACTCGACGTGCCCTTCGTTTTCTCCAGCAACGGCGACGGCTTTCTGTTTCACGACCGCACCGGCCTGGGCGCGCAGACCGAGGCTACCCTGAGCCTCGACGAGTTCCCGCCCCCCGAGGTTCTGTGGGAGCGCTACTGCCAGTACAAAGGCATTGAGGGGCCTGCGCGCCCGG
Organism: Thioalkalivibrio sp. ALE9; assembly: GCF_000377445.1. Taxonomy (NCBI): domain Bacteria; kingdom Pseudomonadati; phylum Pseudomonadota; class Gammaproteobacteria; order Chromatiales; family Ectothiorhodospiraceae; genus Thioalkalivibrio; species Thioalkalivibrio sp. ALE9. The sequence goes on along the minus strand of NZ_KB898135.1, from coordinate 31,385 downwards.
TCGTGGAGCAGCCGTACTACGACGATGGCAGCGGCCGCACGCCTCGCTACTACCAGCGCGTGGCGATCAACCGCGCCGTCGAGGCCGTCGCGCGCGGGCAGGACCGCATCCTCCTGGTGATGGCCACCGGAACCGGCAAAACCTTTACCGCATTCCAGATCATCTGGCGGCTGTGGAAAGCCAAGCAGAAGAAGCGAATCCTGTTCCTCGCCGACCGCAATATCCTGGTCGACCAGACCAAGAGCAACGACTTCAAGCCGTTCGGCCAGGCCATGACCAAGGTCACCAACCGCACGGTCGACACTTCCTACGAGATCTACCTCTCGCTGTACCAGGCGGTGACCGGCAGCGAGGAAGAGAAGAACATCTACAAGCAGTTCTCGCCAGACTTCTTCGACCTTATCGTCATCGACGAATGCCATCGCGGCAGTGCCGCAGAGGATTCTGCCTGGCGCCGCATCCTCGACTACTTCAGCTCGGCCACGCACATTGGCCTGACCGCCACGCCCAAGGAGACCAAAGAAGTCTCCAACATCGACTACTTCGGCGAGCCCATCTACACCTACTCGCTCAAGCAGGGCATCGAGGACGGCTTCCTAGCGCCCTACAAGGTCATCCGCGTCGACATCGACCGCGACCTGCAGGGCTGGCGCCCGAGCAAGGGGCAGGTAGACAAACTTGGGCAGGAGATCGAGGACCGCATCTACAACCAGAAGGACTTCGACCGGCAGCTGGTGCTGGAACAGCGCACCGAACTGGTGGCCCGCAAGATCACCGAATTCCTCGAAAGCACCGACCCATTTCAGAAGACCATAGTCTTCTGCGAGGACATCGATCACGCCGAACGCATGCGTCAGGCGCTCGTCAACCTGAACCCCAAACGCGTCGCCGAGAACCGCAAATACGTCATGCGCATTACTGGCGACGAGGCCGAGGGCAAGGCGGAGCTCGACAACTTCATCAACCCCGAGGCGCGCTACCCGGTCATCGCCACCACCAGCAAGCTGATGACCACCGGCGTCGACGCCCAGACCTGCAAACTGATCGTGCTCGACCAGCGCATCCAGTCGATGACCGAGTTCAAGCAGATTATCGGGCGGGGCACCCGGATCAACGAGGACTACCACAAGCACTGGTTCACCATCCTCGACTTCAAGAAGGCTACCGAGCTCTTTGCCGATCCCGACTTCGATGGCGATCCGGTCAGGGTCCACCAGCCAGGCCCGGACGATCCCGTCATCCCCGGTGACGAGCTGGGCGATGATGAAGGCATTCCGGGCGCAGCCGAGGAACCGGGCCCCTACGACATCGAAGAAGGCGCCACCTGGGAGACCGACGATACCGGGCCATCCGGTCCACCGCCTGAACCGCCCGAGCCTCGTCGCAAATACGTCGTGGACGATGTCGAGGTCAGCGTCGTCGCCCAGCGTGTGCAGTACCTGGATGCCCAGGGCGACCTGATCACCGAAAGCCTGCGCGACTACACCCGCCGCAAGATGCAGGAAAACTTCGCCTCCCTGGATGACTTCCTGCGCCGCTGGCACAAGGCCGACCGCAAGCAGGCCATCATCGACGAACTCGCCGAGCAGGGCATCTTCTGGGAGGAGCTCATCAGCGAGCTGGGCCAGAAGCTCGGCGACGAGCCCGACCCCTTCGACGTGGTATGCCACATCGCGTTTGATCGTCCGCCACTAACCCGGCGCGAGCGTGCCGAACAGGTCCGCAAACGCGACATCTTTAACCGTTACGAAGGCCAGGCGCGCCAGGTGCTGGAATCCTTGGTCGACAAGTATGCCAACGCCGGCATCACCCCCATCGAAGATCCGAAGGTGCTCACCCTGGCTCCCTTCAGCGACCTTGGCGCACCCATGGAACTGGTCCGCGCCTTCGGCGGCAAGGCCGGCTACACCCAGGCCGTGCACGAGCTGGAAGACGCCCTCTACCAATCCGGCGCCTGATCGCTATCCTGTCTCCCGTCAGCATCCCATCTGCGGATGCCGGCTCCATATATCAAGACATCAGGGAAAGACTGCGCCCATGAACATCTCCGCCACCATCAAGGCCATCCAGGACATCATGCGCAAGGACACCGGCGTCGATGGCGACGCCCAGCGCATCGGCCAGATGGTCTGGATGCTGTTCCTGAAGATCTTCGACGACCGCGAACAGGAGTGGGAGCTGTTCGACGACCACTATCGCTCCCCCATCCCCGACCACCTGCGCTGGCGCAACTGGGCCGCCGACCCGGAAGGCATGACCGGGGACGAACTGCGCCACTTCGTCGACAACGACCTGTTCCCCGGCCTGCAAGAACTTCAGCCGCGTGGCAACGACACCCGTGCGGTCGTCATCCGCAACGTCTTCGGGGATACCAACAACTACATGAAGTCCGGCCAGCTGATGCGCCAAGTCATCAACAAGCTGCAGGACGGCATCGACTTCAACACCCAGAACGACCGCCACCAGCTCGGCGACATGTACGAGCAGATCCTCAAAGACCTGCAAAGCGCCGGCAATGCCGGCGAGTTCTACACCCCGCGCGCAGTCACCGAGTTCATGGTCAACCGCGTGGACCCGAAACTCGACGAACTCGTAATGGACCCGGCTTGCGGCACCGGCGGCTTTCTCACCAACACCATCGAGCACAAGCGGCGCCACTACGTGCAGACACCGGAAGACGAAAAGACCCTGCAGGCCAGCATCCGCGGCATCGAGAAGAAGCCGCTGCCCCACCTGCTGGCCACCACCAATCTCGTCCTGCACGGCATCGAGATCCCCGATCAGATCCGCCACGACAACGCCCTGGCGCGGCCGCTGATCAGCTGGGGCCCGAAGGAACGCGTGGACGTCATCATCGCCAATCCGCCCTTCGGCGGCATGGAAGAGGACGGCATCGAGAACAACTTCCCGCAGGCCTTCCGCACCCGCGAGACCGCCGACCTCTTTCTCACCCTGTTCATCCAGCTGCTCAAGGATGGCGGTCGCGCCGCCGTCGTGCTGCCCGACGGCTTCCTGTTCGGCGAGGGTATGAAGACCCGCCTCAAGGAAAAGCTGCTAACCGAGTGCAACCTGCACACCATCGTTCGGCTGCCCAACGGCGTGTTCAACCCCTACACCGGCATCAAGACTAATCTGCTGCTCTTCACCAAGGGCCGCCCCACAGAACAGGTCTGGTACTACGAGCACCCCTACCCAGAGGGCTACAAGAGCTACAGCAAGACCAAGCCCATGCGCTTCGAGGAGTTCGCCACCGAGATCGACTGGTGGGGCGACGAGGCCGACGACTTTGCCAGTCGCACGGAGACCGAGCAGGCCTGGAAGGTAAGTATCGACGACATCAAGGCCCGCAATTACAACCTCGACATCAAGAACCCCTGGCAGGGCGAAGAGGTCAGCCACGATCCCGACGAACTGCTGGAGCAATACGCCCAGCAACAGGCCGAAATCCAGGAACTGCGCGACCAGCTCAAGCAGATCCTCGGCGATGCCCTGAGCCACGTCCCCGCAGAGGAACGGAAGCAGGCATGAGCGCACGGGATCTAATCACCGAACACCTCGACCTCTGGACCGGAGCCGTCACCACCAAGTCCACCGCAGGCCGAGGCCGCAACGGGAAGATCGAGCTCACCGGCATCCAGAAACTACGCGAGCTGATCCTCGAGCTCGCGGTGCGCGGCAAGCTGGTTGAGCAGGACCCGAACGACGCGCCAGCTGACACGCTTCTAGAGCGCATCGCCGCGGAGAAGGCCTCGCTGGTCAAGGACGGGAAGTTCAAGAGTACAAAGACACCCCCAACCGTCAGTGTGCAAGAAGAGCCTTTCGACCTTCCACCAGGATGGTCATGGACCCGTCTCGGCATCATCGCTCAAATCAACCCCCGAAATGACGCGGACGACACAACCCCCGCATCATTCGTCTCCATGCCTATGATTTCGACGTCATACGACGGATGCCATGAACAGGAGCAACGGCCTTGGGGGGAAATCAAGAAAGGCTACACCCACATCGCTGAGGGTGACATAGCCATTGCGAAGATCACGCCATGCTTCGAAAACAGTAAGGCAGCCGTATTCACAAACCTGAGCAATGGGATAGGCGCCGGAACGACAGAACTGCACGTTGCCAGGCCTGTCGGTGATTGCCTTAATCCAAAATTCGCACTCTATTTCTTGAAATCACCGCGCTTTATCGGTGAGGGAACAAAGAAGATGACCGGCTCTGCCGGCCAAAAACGCGTGCCCAAGGATTATTTCTCGCAAGAGCCGATCCCCCTGCCACCACTGCAGGAGCAGCATCGCATCGTCGAAAAAGTCGGCGAGCTGATGGCGCTGTGCGATCGGCTGGAGCAGCGGGTCGGTGACCAGCTCGAAGCCCACGAGGTGTTGGTCGACACCCTCCTCGACGCCCTTACCCGCGCAACCGACGCAGGCGAGGTGGCCGCGCACTGGGCCCGCATCGCCGAACACTTCGACACCCTCTTCACCACCGAATCGAGCATCGACAAGCTGAAGCAAGTCATCCTTCAACTGGCAGTGATGGGGCGGCTAGTGGGGCAGGATCCCAACGACGAGCCCGCCAGTGTGTTGCTGGAGCGCATCGCCAAGGAGAAGACCAGGCTGGTCAAGGATGGGAAAATCAAGAAGCCGAAGCGACTTCCTGACATTGAGGTCGAAGAGCGCTCTTATCAGACCAACAAAAATTGGGCTTGGGCGCGATTTCAGGATATCGCCAATGAAATATCCACAGGACCTTTCGGCTCCATGATTCACAAGCATGATTATGTGGACAATGGTGTACCACTAATCAATCCGTCGCATATGATCAATGGGGAAATCCAAGAAGACAGATCTGTCAGCGTCCCAGGCCCTAAGGCGGAAGAGCTAGCCAGCTACAAGTTGAGCCCAGGCGACATCGTGATGGCCAGGCGTGGCGAGGTTGGCCGATGTTCGATCGTCACCGATAGGGAGGCCGGCTGGCTATGTGGCACAGGGAGCTTTGTACTGCGATTCCACGACGCTCTCAGCCGAAGATTCATTTTGATGATATTCACCACCGATAGTGTGCGTAGCTATCTAACCGGCAATTCGGTCGGCACCACCATGACAAACCTTAACCATGGCATTCTGAATAAAATGCCAGTCGCCCTCCCTCCTGCCAATGAACAACACCGCATCGTCGAAAAAGTCGACGAGCTGACGGCCTTCTGCGACCAGCTCAAGGCACGGCTGGGCGAGGCCAGCGAGACACGCAGCCGGCTGGCCGAGACAGCGGTGGAACAGGCGGTGAACTGATGGCCTATAACCGGCCATGGAAATCCTTCGATGAACAGCTCGACCTGCTCAGGCAGAGGGGCATGTCAGTCACCGACGAGGCGGCCGCGCTCGACTACCTGCAACGTGTCGGCTACTACCGACTGAGCGCGTACTGGTATCCCTTCCGGGAGTTCGAGACGGTGGGGCGCGACAACCGCGGCCGCACCATCCACCGAGCCACCGACCAGTTCGTTCCCAGCACACAGTTTGTCGACGCAGTGCGACTGTACCTGTTCGACAAGAAGCTGCGGCTTTGCCTGGCCGACGCCCTCGAGCGCATCGAGATCTCGCTACGGGTGGATCTGGCCTACCTGCTTGGCGAACGCAGTGCCTTCGCGCACGTCGAAAACACGAAGGCGCATTTCCACCCCCGGTTCGCCAATCGGCCCTCCCGCAAAGGAAGTCCGGTATCCCAGTTTGACGCCTGGCTGAGCAAGTACCGGGGGCTCGTGGCGCGCTCCAAGGAGGACTTCGTCCGGCACTACCACGACAACCACGGCGATGAACTGCCGATCTGGGTCGCGGTGGAGGTGCTTGATTTTGGAGCGCTGTCTCAGCTGTTCGGGATGCTGCACGTGAAGGACCAGCAGGCGATTGCCTTCCGTTACGGGGTGAGCGACTGGAAAGTTTTCGGCAATTGGTTGTTCAGCCTGAGCTACCTGCGCAACCTGGTGGCTCATCACAGCAGGCTGTGGAACCGAAACATCACGACCAAGCCCAAGCTGCCGGAACGCGGTGAAATCCCGTGGTGTGACACGTTCATCGACAGCGAGTCGACCCGCTTCAAACCGTTTCTGCTGCTGGCGATTACGCGCATGCTGGTGAAGTCGATCTGCCCGGAAACCCAGTGGCATCAACGCCTGGCGGAACATCTGGCGACGTTCCCGGAACAGCATTCCGCAAGGAAGCTGAACCTGCACGGGATGGGGGTTACCGAGGACTGGCAGACGTGGTGGTAGCAGAAACAAAGAACCCCAGCGTAGGCTGCAAGCAGCCAAGAGGCCGGGGTCGTGTTACCCGAAATACTAGCCCAGGCCGCCAGCAAAACGCAAGCACAACGCCGCATTCGGGGGAGAAGGATGACCATTGAACAAGGGATCTGGAAGCTTGCCACCGGCAGCTCGGGCGAACCGCCACAGAAGCTCCGCCCGGCGGGGCTCGCCGACGAAGGCATACTGGAAGAGCAGATCATGCAGGACGTGTCGATCCTCAATCGGGACTGGCTGCTGATCGGCCGCCAGGTGCGTACCGGTTTCGACAAGCTAATCGACCTGCTGGCCGTGGATGCCAACGGCATGGTGATCGTGATCGAGCTCAAGCGCGACAAGACGCCGCGCGACGTGGTCGCCCAGGCCATCGACTACGCCTCCTGGGTGGTCACCCTGGCCGACTACCAGCTGATCGAGATCTACCAGGACTTTGCCGAACGTTATGAACGCCCCCATGCCTCGCTACAGGAAGCCTTCGAGGACACGTTCGGCGTTACGCTGGACTCTGTGACCCTGAATGACAGCCATCAGCTCGTAGTGGTCGCCACGCGGCTGGATGCCAGCAGCGAACGCATCATCAACTACCTGAACGAGCACGGCCAGCTTTCGATCAACGCCATGTTCTTCTCGGCCTTCGAGGATGGTGGCAACCGCTACCTCAGTCGGGCCTGGATGATCAACCCCGACGAACCGGCCCAACCGGTCTCCAACAAGTCGAAAAAGGAGCCCTGGAACGGCGAGTTCTACGCATCCTTCGGCCCCGACTACCCGTGGGAGGATGCCCGACGTCTCGGCTTCATCTGCGGTGGCGGTGCCGCCTGGTATTCCAAGACGCTGGCCATGCTCTCGGAGGGTGACCGGGTGTGGGTAAACATCCCCAAAACCGGATACGTGGGGGTCGGCGAGGTGATTGGCGAACGCTGTCGCGCCGAAGCCTATCGGTTCGACACGCCCGAAGGTCCGAAGACGCTCGTCGAGATGGATCTGATCGAGGGCTATCCACAGATCAAGCCGTCTGTGGACGACGATGAGGCTGAATATCTGGTCCCGGTGCGCTGGATCCACACGGTCCCCCGCGAGGAGGCTTTCAGCGAGGTCGGCCTGTTTGGCAATCAAAACACCGTCTGCAAACCGACCGCCCCAAAATGGTCCCACACCATCGACCGACTCAAACGCGTTTGGCGCCTCGAGTAGCGCCGCTTTTTGGACCAAGATAACCATTGGCGGAAGTAGCAAACGAGCCGATGCAGGACGGTCCGAGCCTAGCAACGAAGTCGCTTGCGTGTCCGCCAAGGTGCGATAGCGTGCGACGAGCATTAGGTCCACGCACGCGGACCTTGGGGCCTTCTGCCCCTGCCTCATTCGCAGCGCTTTGGATGTAGCTAACCCCGCGGATAATGGGCTCGCCAGAATAAATTGGCCACCCACAATTCATCATTGTCAGGACTGGAAAACAGCGTGGATGATCACGAACTCACTTGGTATCTGGACGAGTTAGCGATGCATGGATGGGGAGCCTGCCGAGACTTTGGGGCACTGCAAGCTGCGCTAATTGATCAGGATATTCGGCAGACCCGCCTTGTCTGGTTTCATCTCACCGCATTCCTCGCTCACGCAGCAATGATTTCGAAATACCTATCTCCGATTAACCCGCGCGGCTTCACGAAGACCCGGATGGAAGTACTTCGTAGCAGGCTCGGCGTAGATGACTCCTCGGCTATTCTGCCAAGAGACGCCCGTAACAATTTCGAGCATTTTGACGAGCGTATCGATAACTGGGTTGGGCAAGGTGGCCAGACTATCTTGGAGATGGTATTGGACGACCGATCTAGCTTTCAGTACCTGCGTGCAGAACAGAAGCGGATAAAGCGGGTTTTGATAGAAGACGAGATGGTGTTTATCTCGGAGAATAGCGATGGGAGCAAACTAGAGCTCGCGCTTAGGCCCCTCGCTGACGAAGCACGGCGAATTTCTAGTGGATCCAAAACATGGCTCGAGAATGAGAGCCCTTATCATTTCCTCTACCCGCAACGCGGCAGGTAATCACATAGCCAACTCACTGGGCCTTAACCCAGGATTCCTTTATCTAGGGTTGCTGCCTCCTAACGAAGCGTGCCGAGGAAGCATCCGCTCCATGGGGGTACATCTGGGGGTATGGACCCAGAAAGAATCGACAAATTACCCTATATATCAAGGTCTTAAAATATCTTTTCGGTGGGGACCGGGCCCACCATTCGCTTGCGCTCCTGTTGGGCGGGTCGGACTATTCCAGGCGCGCGCCTCCCGGCGCACGCCGTTCCGGCCTCGCGAAGACAGGCTTCGCGCCGCTGCGCGGCCGGCCTCCACCCAACCGGGCCCACCATTCGCTTGCGCTCCTGCTGGGCGGGTCGGACTATTCCAGGCGCGCGCCTCCCGGCGCACGCCGTTCCGGCCTCGATCTGCAGGAGATCACCCGCACCGAAGCACCCACCTGCAGGCGGCTGTTGACCTCGGAGGGCTTTCTCCAGCCTTCGCGCACTGATGAGTAGCGGGCTGCGTGGGAGACGTCGACGGGCCGAGGTCTCCTGCGTCTTGCGCTCCAACGTGCTCGGATCGCACCAGGCCGAGTGTAACGGCCCTCATACGGGTGAGCGCAGCCTTTGCCAAAACGCTGCGCCAATCGGTAAAGCGCCGGTCATCTCCCCGCCATAACGCAGACACAACCCCTTCCTATGCTTGCGTGGTCTTCCAGACTTCCGACCAAACGGAGAGACCCGATGAACGAAAAGCATCTTCCCGGACACCCGCTCGATCATGGCAACGGCGACGAGCCGATGAGCAACCCTAGCCAGGCACCTCACTTCCAGGAAATCCTCGAGGCACGAATGAACCGTCGCATGGTTCTGAAAGGGAGCCTGTCGGCAGCCGTTGCGGGCCTGTTCGGCTCAGCCGCGCTCCAGGGCTGCAGTTCCGGATCGAGTTCCGGGGCCGCCGGAGGTTCAGGCAGTGTATCGCCACAATTGCTGGGTTTTGACGCCATTCCGGTCAGCGAGGCCGACACGGTCCGCGTGGCCAGTGGCTACAGCACAGACTTCATCGCTGAATGGGGTCTGTCGGTCAGCAACCCGGGAATCCGCTATGACCTCCCCTTCACCGATGACTCGGCCAACGGCGGCATGAGCGCTGGCGAAAAACAGGGCGATGCCATCGGTTCTCATCACGATGGCATGCACTTCTTCCCGATCGAAGGAACGGACCCCTACGAGGGCAGTTCGGTCGACGGCCTGCTGGTCATGAACCACGAGTACGTGGAACCCCGTTATATGCACGTGTCGGCCGTCGGACAGGAGTTAAGTCGTAGCGGGGTCCCGACCTACGAGGACGGTGGCGAAACCCGGCGCCGGGCGGACGAGGTGCTGACCGAGATGAACGGCCACGGCGTCTCTGTCGTGCGGGTTCAGCAGCAGGTCAACGGCGAGTGGGCGGTCGTGGCGGACGGCCGGAACCGGCGCGTGACGGCCCTGACGCCGATGGAGATCCGCGGACCGGTTCGTGGCACGGACTTTGTGAAGACCAAATACAGCCCGGACGGGACCATGACCCGCGGCACAATCAACAACTGTGCCCACGGCGTAACCCCGTGGAACACCTACCTCACCTGCGAGGAAAACTGGGCGGGCTATTTCCGTAACCGCGACAACAGTGGCGACGACCAGCCACGCGAACACCAGCGCTACGGTGTACGTGCCGGGGTCGGCCGATACGGATGGGAGCTGGCGGACGCCGATCCGGAGTCCAACCAGGAGGCCTACGCGCGATTCAATGCCGCCCCGACGGGCGCGTCAGCCACCGACGACTACCGTAACGAACCCAACACGTTCGGGTGGGTCGTCGAGATCGATCCCTTCGACCCCGACAGCACGCCGATCAAACGGACTCACCTGGGGCGCTTCGCCCATGAGGGAGTGGTATTTCAGCCGCCCGTCGAGGGTCAGCCAATCGTCCTGTACTCGGGTGACGACGCTCGCTTCGAATACATCTACAAGTTCGTTTCGGCGCAGCCCTATTTCCAGGCCACGGCCGGCGGGCATTTGCTGGACTCGGGAACGCTTTATGTGGCGAAGTTCAACGACGACGGCTCCGGAGAATGGTTGCCGCTGACCTGGGGTCAGGGCGTACTGCAGCCACAGCCCACCAACCAGGACGAGGAGCGGGACTGCTCCTGCTTCCAGAGTCAGGCCGACGTACTGGTCAACACCCGTCTTGCGGCGGATCGCGTCGGTGCAACGCCGATGGACCGCCCGGAGTGGGGCGCAGTGGACCCCAACACGCGCCAGGTCTACTTCACCCTGACGAACAATACTCGCCGTGATGAAGGTCAAGAGGACGCTGCCAACCCGCGCGCGAACAACCGCTGGGGCCACATCATTCGCTGGCAGGAGGCCAATGATGACCCGGCGGCCACCACCTTCGAATGGGACATCTTCATCTTTGCCGGACCCACCGATGATTCCGAGTTCGACGGTCAGGCACTGACCGAAGATCAGATCTTCAACAGCCCGGACGGCCTCTGGATCGACCCCGAATCCCGCATCTGGATTCAGACCGACATCAGCGAGAGCGTAATGAACCAGGGTGACTGGGCCCAGTTCGGGAATAACCAGATGCTGGCATGTGACCCGATCAACAAGGAACTCCGGCGCTTTCTGACGGGAAGCCTCGGTCAGGAGATCACCGGCGTGATCACTACTCCCGACCAGCGCACCATGTTCATCAACCAGCAGCACCCGGGGGCGACGATCTCTGCCACCGACTTTGCCGCAGGCGACATCGCAGGCAAGGGGAACTGGCCGCTGGGTGGCAACAACTATGGCCGCTCGGCCACGGTGGTGATCACCAAGGATGATGGCGGGGTAATCGGGAGCTGAGCCCGGGCTCTACCCTCGAAACGCAAGCAGGGACTGCACCTGCGCGGGCGGCACTCGGAGGTTCCGGGTGCCGCTTCTTTTTGGTCGCAGGGAAGCTCAAACCGCTTATCGGCGACTTGCTGCTAGGTTGGCAGTCTGTCGGATTTGGCCTCATCAGGATGTTCCCTCGGACATCCGCCCTGGGTGGGAGAAATGCAGCCCACCGCGCATCCTTGATACTGGCAGAAGCATTGACCTGAAGACGCAACCTCCTCCCACGGGACGCGCTGCAGGTAACAGCGCGGCGCTTCCGTTCTCACCGGACCGGCGCCTCTTCCCCCCAAAGAAAGCTCAACAGGACGTAGCGCCTTCCCACAGTGACATCGCGCGCCGCGTGGAGCAGGGTTCCCGAGAACACGACCGCCCCTCCGGCCGGCGCCCGATACAGGCAGGGCCCGAATTCCGGAAACTCCAGATCCCCCCCCGAGTACTCCGCGTTCAGGTTCACAGACAGCGCAAAGCGGCGGTGCCGTGCATCCGGTGTCGAGTTGTCCCGGTGTGGCCGAAAATAGCCGCCAGTGACTGCATCATAGGCCACGACCTTGTAACCCTCCATCCGCGTCACCGGGTAATGAAAGGCACGCGCAATGGCCGGTAGCAGCCGTGCCCCCAGCGCCTCGGTCACCGCGTCCGACAGCTCAGGGTCGGTCAGGCGATGATCACGCCGCTTCTTGGTCACGGCGTCGGGTTCCAGAACGACACCAGCACCGTTGTGGCGCAGCATCCCGCTCTCGAAATGGTCGGCGTCGTGAGCGGCGATCAATCTGCTGCAAAGCGCCGGCGGTAGAACGTTCGGGACCAGCAGCACCGGCGCGGTTGCGTTGCAGACCCGGCTTGGTTCATCGGGCAGGGCATCCAGTACATACCGGATCTGCCCGAACTCGGAGCGGCGGAGTAATTTCTCGATCGTCAGGGTGGTCCGCAGGACGGCCACCATGGGCTCACTCGCGTTCGGCTCTCCCAGGAAAGCCGCGGCAATCCGTCCAGAGTCGCGTACGACGGGATACGGGGGATCTTGCACCTCCACCGAAGTCGCTGGCACCACGCCGAGGATACCCACGGCTGGCAACAGCCCGTTCAACTCCGGCAAGCTCCGGATATCGGGGGCGAACGCGACGACCGTTTTCCGCCCGCAGAAACGCTCGTAGAAAGTGGCTGGAGACTCGCCCGGCCCGGGAATCAGGAAATCGGGGGGAACCTGCCCGGGCCAGAAATCAGGGAGAACCGTGCTCATGTGTCGACAACGGGCTTCATGGGAATCACCGTCTGGTGCAACGTTCAGGCGACCGGGTGTTCAATCAAGGGGATCAGGAAAACGATACGTACCGCGTGTTTCGGAATCGTGAACTCAAACGTCCGACTCCCGGCTCCATGCCATTTGCGGTACACGACGCGCCCCCTGATCGACCGTGAAGGCCACAAATGCGGCAGACAAATGACTGCATGACGCATGGGACCGGCCTCGTACACCTCGCCAAGCTCATTTGCCACCCGGACACGACAAAGTCCCCATGAAGAGGGCCTTAACGCAACTCACGAGTCCAGGGTCAAACCTTGCCGTTTGCCTTCTCTATCGGCCCGGTACTCCGGGTCGCGGCATGGTTCATTGAGTCCATGCAAAGGACAAGGGCGTCTGTGCAGATCAGGGAAACCTCCGTGCTGGAGAAGCCGGTGCTGGGCGCAAGTCGTTACGCTCAGGCGCCCTCGGCGGTGATGAGGCCTCGCTGGAGATCAACGGTGATCCGCTGGCCCTCGATGACCGTGGCGCAGGCCAGCAGGAAGATCTCCACGAACTCGTTGCGCTCCTCCTCCGGCATCTCCGAGGAGGTATTGGAACCATTGAAGGTGCCGAACATGGTGTCGTGGGCACCCGCCGAGTAGAGGATCAATCGCTGCATGGCGGCCTGGTCGTCCGGCGAGGGCGCGGCGGCATCCAGCACCGGCTCGTCCAGCTTCTGCTTGATGGTGGAATAGAGATGAAACAGATATTCCGCCGCGCTCTGGCGCCCCCGCCGATCCTGCAGGGTAAATTCGGCGGAGACCGCCTGGCCACTGCGGGCACGCAGCACGATGTGCTTCGACTCGGGCTGTTCGTCGGCGTACGGGTTCAGGATGTGGGCCACACGATGTCTCCAGAGCGGGATGGACGAGCCGGCGAGACTACGAGACCCCCTGGGAGATTTCCACGGCGGCCCCGCAAGCCAAGGGGTTATCCAAGCTGCTCCAGGGCCAGGTGAGCCTTTGGTCGATCGCGTGTCGGCGCCGGGTACGCGGTTCGTTTATTGGTTTCACAGTCGCCAGCCGTTCGGGTCCAGCCCGCCTTCGCCCGAAGGCACTAGCACTTCGAATAGCCACAGTCACGACAGGTCAGACAACCGTCGATGAGCTCGAGTGGGCCGTCGCACTGTGGGCAGGGCGCGGCGCCTGTGGCCGCCAGGTGCGGGGCCTCCAGGGTGGCGGAGGCTTCCGGGATTCGGTCCCGGTCGCGATAAGCGGCGACCAGTTCGCGTAGCGGGCGGGGGTGGCCGTCTGGGCCGAGGAAGCCGCGGCGCTGGAGGATGCGTTGCAGGGCGTGGGCGATGGCGGCGACCTCGGAGGGGTGGTACAGCGGTTTGCCGTATTCGTTCTCGCCGCAGCGGACCGGGCCGCGGTCCCAGGTGACCTTGCGCAGGTCGCGCAGGGCGCGGGCGGCGTAGCCGCCACGGGCCGCCAGCGACAGGCTGCGCATCGTCGCGGAGATCCACTGGTAGGACTCGGAGTGCTGCCCGGTGGGCAGGAAGAACTCGATCGGGCGTTCGATGGTCACGCGCTCGCCGCTGACCGTGCCGGAGACGGCTACAAAGCTGACCACCAGGTAAACCGTCTGCGGCCCGTCCTGCGTCCAGTAGCGCACCTTCTCGGTGACCGACTCGAGCTCACCCTCGGGGCGCGACGGAATGCGCTTGCCCAGCGGGTGATCGTCGCTGCCGGACGCGCCCTCGCCCTGCGGGGTGTCCGAGCGGCGAAAGGCGATGATGGGCTGGTCGATCCGGTGCATCGTGTCCTCCCCGACGGCGTCAGACGTCGTCGTAGTAGCCCTCGTCCAGCGCGGCGAAGAGATTCGCGGCGGTGTGGATCTGGCCTTCGTATTCGACCTCTTCGTCGCCGCGCAGGGTCAGCTCCCGGCCGTCCGCCAGGGTGAAGGTGTACCAGGTACTGCGCAGGCGCTCGGGGTCCACCAGCACACCCATCTGCGCCTGCGGGTTGGGCCGGTAGGTGGTGCAGCCCTTGAGACCCGCGCGCCAGGCCTGCAGGTAGACCTGCTGGAAGTCCTCGAACGGGATATCGCTCGGGACGTTGAGCGTCTTGGAGATGGCCGAGTCCACCCACGGCTGCGCGGCGGCCTGCATGCGGATGTGGGCATCCACACTGACCCGATCCGCGGTGATCGCGTTGGCGGGAAGATCCCCCGGCCCCGCCTCGGCATCGACCAGGGCACGGTAGGCCAGCAGCTCAAACGAGTAGCAGTCCACGGCCTCGCGGGTGCGCCGCCCGGGGCGACGGATGTTGCGCGTGGTGTGGTGCAGAAAGGTTGGCTCGATGCCGTTGCTCGCGTTGTTGGCGACCGAGAAGCTGATGGTGCCGGTGGGCGCGATGGAGGTCGCGTGGGTAAAGCGCGCGCCCTCCTCGGCCAGCGCCGCGACCAGCGCCGGGTCCTCCTCGGCGATGCGCTGCATGTAGGGACTGAAGCGCGCATGCAGCTCCCGACCCTTCAGCACGTCATCGACCTGATAGCCGGCCTCGGCCAGCGCCGGCTGACGCCGGAGCATGTCCGCGGTCAGCGTGAAGTCCTCGTCCATGATCGGCGCCGGGCCCTTCTCGCGCGCGAGCTCCAGCCCGGCGCGCCAGCTCTCCAGCGCCATGCGACGACAGACCTCCGCGGTGAAGTCGGCGGCCGAATCCGAGCCGTAGGTCTCCCCCAGCATTGCCAGCGCCGACCCGAGCCCGAGGATGCCCATGCCGTGGCGGCGCTTGCGCAGCATCTCGGCGCGCTGCTCTGGCAACGGCAGCCCGGAGATATCCGCGACGTTGTCCAGCATGCGCGTGAACACGCGCACCACCCCCTCGAAGCGCGCCCAGTCGAAGGCTGCGTCGGCGCCGAACGGCGCGGAGACGAACCGCGTCAGGTTCACCGACCCCAGCAGGCAGGCCCCGTCCGGCGGCAGCGGCTGCTCGCCGCAGGGGTTGGTGGCGCGGATCACCTCGTCGAACCAGACGTTGTTCTGGCGGTTGACCTGATCGACCAGGATGACGCCGGGTTCGCCGACGTCATAGGTGCTGCGCATCAGGGTGTCCCACAGCTCGCGGGCGCGCACGCGGCGGTAGATACGGCAGGCGACCCGGCCCTGGTCGTCGACGCGGTAGCCGTCCTCGACCACCGGCCAGTCGCGATAGACGAGATCGGAGGCGGCCACCGCGTCCTGTTCCAGAGGCAGCAGCGGGAAGGCGAGCGCCCATTCGTCGTCGCGCTCCACGGCCTCCAGAAAGGCATCGCGCACCAGCACGGACAGGTTGAACTGGGTCAGCCGCCCCTTGCGGCGCTTGGCGAGGATGAAACGCTCGATATCCGGATGACCGATGTCCAGCGTTGCCATCTGCGCCCCGCGGCGACCACCGGCCGCGCCGATGGTGCGGCAGGTCTGGTCAAAGATCTGCATGAACGCGACCGGGCCGTTGGTCGGCGCGCCGGCGCCCGCGACCAGCGCACCCTTCGGGCGCAGGGTGCTGAAGTCGTAGCCGATCCCGGCCCCGGCCTTGAGCGTTAGCCCGGCGGCGGTATTGGCATCGAGGATGGCCTGCAGCGAATCGCGAATCGTGCGCGAGACGGTGCAGTTGATCAGGGTGGTCTGCGGCTTGTACGCCTCGGCCCCGGCATTGGCCAGTATTCGCCCGGCCGGGATGGCGCCGTTGTCCAGCGCCCAGCGGAACTCGCGCTCGATCGGCGCGCGCTTCTCCGGCGCCTCGACGGCCGCCAGCGCTCGGGCCACGCGGTCGAACATCGCCTCCACCGAGGCGTCCTCCGGCTCACCGTCCGAATCGCGCAACTGGTAGCGTTCGGCCCAGATGGAATACGACGAGGGCTGCGGCGGCACGCGATTCCAGTCGCCGCAATCTGGATGGTTCCGTTTTCGCTTGTCACGCATAGATCCAACCCCGCCGATGGCTCGCAGCCCGACCCCGCGAGTGGGTCTCCACCTCACACAAACGACGCAGCGCGGCCTGTGATAAATTCTGGACTACCTTGGGCGAACTCGCTTGTCATCCGATACAAAAAGTCTCTTTAGGCCGATTAGCGCCGCTTCATGCCGTGCCCGGCGAAAGGGTGTGCCCCGAAGGACCCCCATGCGAACTCACATGATCGGAGCCGTAGCCTGCGCCGGGACTCGGCCACATTCGACCGAGCAACCGGCCCGGGCGCCAGGCACTCGAATAACCCGCGCACTCAGCTGAAGATGATCCTTTTACCCCGACTCGCGCCCACCCACCTGCCCTGGATACTCAGTGCCGGGCTGCTTGCGGCCAGCGCCTGGGTCATCGCCGGGCTGGTCTGGACGATCGCCGTCCCGGGACACACCTATGCACCGGGCGCGGGGGAATTCATGGGCCGCGCCCCCGCCGAGCAGGCCAGCCCGTCCACGGCAAGCGACGAGCCCGTACAATCCGGCTTTGCGAGAAGCGCGGACTTCGCTCCGTTCGGGACCCTCCAGCAAACCCAGCCCGAGGCGATTGAACACGCCCCGGACACACGTCTGAGCCTCGAGCTTATCGGGGTGCTGGCGACTGGCCAGGGTCGCGGCAGCGCGATCATCTCCAGCGGCAGGTCGAATGTCGCGCTCTACCATGTAGGCGACACGATCGGGAATCAGCTGGCGAAGCTGCATCAGGTTCACCCGGACCGGGTCATCCTGGAGCGTGAAGGTCAGCTGGAGACGCTCCGGCTCCCCCGAGGCGAGGAGCTGCGAGTCGGCGATCGCAGGGCCGACTCGCCCCAGCGCCCCTCCCAGCCCGCCGGCTCCCCGGCACCGGTCACCGCGAGCGTGAGCCGTTCCCGCTGGCTCGAGGATCCGGAACAGGCCATGAACTCGTTGCGGGCGCAACCTGTAATGCGCGACGGCGCCCTGGTCGGCATTCGGATTACACCCACACGCAACCAGCGCGAGTTTGAACGGGCCGGCCTTCAGGAAGGCGACATCATCACCTCGGTCGAGGGGCAGCAGATCCGCGATATCAGCGACCCCGAACAAATCCTCTCTGGACTCGACAGTGTGGACCGGGTCAACATCACCATTGAACGTGACGGGCAAACCCTGCCACTGACCATCGAGCTAACCGAATGACCTTCCGACTGCGCCTCCTCGCCCTCGTCCTGTCCCTGTTCTGCGCAGCGGGGCCCGTCGTGGCGGACGAGCTGACCCTTAATCTTCGCGACACGGACATCGGTAACCTGATCGATCTGGTGTCCGAGGAAACCGGGACCAATTTCATCGTCGACCCGCGGGTGCGCGGCAACATCACAGTGGTTTCCAGCCGCCCGGTGCCCCGGGATGAACTGATGGACCTGTTCCATGACATCCTCAAGATCCACGGATTCGCGGCCATCCCGGGCGAATCATCCACGCGCATCGTGCCCGACGCTCAGGCCAAACAGGATGCCCCGTCGGTGCTCGACATCGAGGCCGAGACCGATCCGGATGTGCGCGGCGGGAGCATGGTCACCCACGTCATAGCGCTGCGCCATGTAGCCGCCGCCCAGCTCGTTCCGGTCCTGCGCCCGCTCATCCCCCAGGGGGGGCACCTGGCTGCGGCCACCGAGCCCAACACACTGCTAATCTCGGACACTCGCAACAACGTGCATCGCATCCGGGCTCTGGTCGAACGCATGGACCTGCCGTTCGCGGATGACTACGAGGTGATCGAGCTCAAGCACGCCCGCGCGGGGGAACTCGCCGAGCAACTGCAGATCCTGGCCCAGGAAGGTACCGGCGAGCTCGGCTCACCGCAGGTCCTCGCCGATCGCCGCAGCAATGCCATCATCCTGTCCGGGCGCGAGGAGTCGCGCTTGCGACTGCGGGGACTAATTGCCCAGCTCGACCGGGAGATGGAGGAGGGCAACGCGCGGGTGCATTATCTGAAGTATGCGCGCGCCGAGGAAGTCGCCGAACTCCTCCGCAACATCGCCGAAAAAAGTCCCGAAGTGGACGCAGATGCCCCGGGCGGAAGCGGGGTCCATATCGAGGCGCACGAGTCCACAAATGCCGTGGTGACCTATGGCCCTTCGGACTTCATCCGGGACTTCGACATCATCGTGGAGCAACTCGATATCCGGCGCGCGCAGGTTCTGGTCGAGGCTGTGATCGCCGAGGTCTCCTCGGACCGTGTGCAGGATCTCGGCGTCCAGTGGGGGGCCATCGGAAACAGCGGCGCTGGAGTCCTCAACTTTTCCGGGGCCGGTTCCGGCGGCATCCTAGAACTCGCTGCCGGCGTGGAGGCATTCCTGGACGGCGACGTCTCCTCCCCCCCGAACATCGGGGACGGCTTGACCGCCGGGGGGGTGGGATCGACCGGGAGCACTCGGATTGCCGCCTTGGTCAACATGCTGCAACGCGACAGCTCCAGCAACATCCTGTCGACTCCCAGCCTCCTGACACTGGACAACGAGGAAGCCGAGATTGTGGTGGGCCAGAACGTCCCGTTTGTCGTCGGTCGCTCGATCGAGGACTCGGGGCAGGCCTTCGACACGATTCGTCGCGAAGATGTCGGAGTCAAGCTTCGCGTGCGCCCGCAGATCAATCAGGGCAACGCGGTGCGCCTGGAAATCGAGCAAGAGGTGTCCCAGCTGGCACCGGGCACTACCGGCGCCGCCGATCTGATCACCAACACCCGCACCCTGAAGACGCACGTGCTGATTGATGACGGCGACATGCTGGTGCTCGGCGGGCTGATCGAAGAACAGCAAACGGACAGCGAGGCTCGCGTCCCGGGGCTCGGGAGCATCCCCGGGATCGGGCGGCTCTTCCGCGCGGATCGCAACCAGACCGAAAAACGCAACCTGATGGTATTCCTGCATCCGCGCATCGTCCGTGACAATGCGCGCGGGGCCGAGCTGACCAGCGAGAAGTACAGCTTCATCCGTGGCGAACAATTGCGCGAGCAGGCACGGACCCAACGCCGGAGCAGCCCGACGCTGCCCGAATGGGAGCGCCTGACCCAGCTCCCGCCCAGCTTCGATGATGTCTATGGCAACCGTGACTGAATGACTCGCGAGACCCCGGCCATGCATTCGGAAGCCCCCAGTAAGCCCATGCCCGCCGACCCCAGCGCGCCCCGGGTGCCGCCGAACGGGGCGCTTGCGGTGAGCTACTCCTTCGCCCGCCGGGTCGGGGCGGTACCGGGCGACCTTGTCGATGGCAGGCGCCAGGTCTTCCTGCGCCGGGACGCCGATCCGCAAGGCCTGCTGGAGCTTCGCCGCCGCAGCCCCGACCCTCTTGCGCCCGAAACCGTCGATGAAACGACCTTCGAACAGCGACTGCGCGAACGCTACGAATCGTCCAGCTCGCGCGCGATGGAATCGATAGAGGGGATTGATGACAGCCTCGACCTGTCCAGCGTGGCGGAGTCGCTCGCCGAGCCGCAAGACCTTCTGGAAGCCGAGGACGACGCCCCGATCATCCGGCTCATCAATGCGCTGCTGACCGAGGCGGTGCGGGAAAACGCATCGGACATCCACATCGAGCCGTTCGAAAGTCGACTGGCCGTGCGCCTGCGCGTGGACGGCGTCCTGCGCGAGATCCTCACCCCGCCGGCAGGCCTGGCTCCCCTCATCGTCTCGCGCATCAAGGTAATGGCACGCCTGGACATCGCGGAAAAGCGGCTGCCGCAGGATGGACGGATCTCCCTGAAAGTCGCGGGCCGCGCCGTGGACGTGCGCGTCTCCACCCTGCCCTCGGGTCACGGGGAGCGTGTGGTGATGCGACTGCTGGACAAACAGGCCGGACGCCTCGATCTCACCCACCTGGGCATGGATACGGCCACCCATGCCACACTGGAACGCGTGGTGACCCGGCCGCACGGCATCGTGCTGGTGACCGGCCCGACCGGGTCGGGCAAGACCACCACGCTGTACGCGGCGCTGACCCGGCTTAACGACCGCAGCCGCAACATCCTCACCGTCGAAGACCCGATCGAGTATTACCTCGACGGGATCGGGCAGACCCAGATCAACAGCCGGATCGACATGACCTTTGCCCGGGGGCTGCGCGCCATCCTGCGCCAGGACCCGGATGTCGTAATGGTCGGCGAGATCCGCGATGTCGATACCGTCCAGATTGCGGTACAGGCGAGTCTGACGGGGCACTTGGTCTTCTCGACCCTGCACACCAACTCGGCGATTGGCGCCATCACGCGTCTGCGCGACATGGGCGTGGAGCCGTTTCTCCTCTCATCTACCCTGAACGGCATTCTTGCCCAACGCCTGGTGCGAGTCCTCTGCAAGGACTGCCGGGAACCCCATGCAGCCTCGGAACGGGAATGCGAACTCCTGGGTGTCGCCTCCAGCCACCCTCCCACTCTTTACCGCGCGAAGGGCTGCCCGGCCTGCAACGAGCTGGGCTACCGGGGGCGGACCGGCATCTATGAACTGGTAGAGGTGAACGAACAGATGCGCACGCTCATTCACGACAACGCCAGTGAGCAGGCCATGGTCCGGGCCGCCCGCGAACACAGCGTCAGCCTGCGGGCCGATGCCTGCCGCCGCGTGCTCGACGGCACCACCAGCCTCGAGGAAATGCTGCGCGTCACCGAGGCGGGCTAGTGGACCTCCAAGGTGATCACTACGGATTCAGCGCTCCTGTGGCGCTCCGCTGCAAGGCGCGGTGCGCAGGCAATGGCCGTAGCCCTTGGCAAGCGCCGCAACGCCGCAGCGGAGCGCGACAGGAGCGCCCGAAGGGTTGGTCTGTCAACGTCCATGGCCGCGTTCCGGCTCTTGTAAAGGGCGACGCCATTCACTGCGAGCCGCGCCTTGCCCTGAACGTTGACAGACCAACTGAACCCGTAGTGATCACCTTGGAGGTCCACTAGGTGCCCGCCTTCGAATACCAGGCGCTGGATGCCGCCGGCCGGACCCGCAAGGGCGTCACCGAAGGCGATACCGCCCGGAGCGTCCGGTCCCAGTTGCGCAGCGAAGGCCTGACCCCACTCGATCTGCACGAAATCGGCGATTCCACGGCAGCCACCCGGGGTAGTCGCTCCCCTTCGGGACGCGTGGCGGGCGGTGTAAGCGCGCTCGACCTCGCGCTGGCGACGCGCCAGATGGCCACGCTGGCGCGCGCCGGGTTGCCCGTCGAGGAATGGCTGGCGACCGTCGCCCGCCAGTCGGAAAAGCAGAAGGTTCGCAACATCCTGAGCGCCGTGCGCACGAGAGTCATGGAGGGGCACTCCCTTGCACAAGCGCTGGGCGCATTCCCTCGCGTGTTCCCCGATATCTACCGCAGCACCGTCGCGGCCGGCGAGGCCTCCGGGCATCTGCACCTGGTACTGGAACGCCTCGCCGAATACCTCGAAAATCGTCACGCGCTGCGGCAAAAAGTCATGCTCGCCCTGACCTACCCGGTCATCCTGACCCTGGTGGCCCTGGGCGTCACCGTGGGTCTGGTCGTCTATGTCGTGCCCGAAGTGGTCCAGGTCTTTGAGGGGCTGGACCAGCAGTTGCCTACCCTGACCCGCGTGCTGATCAGCACCAGCGATCTCCTGCGCGCCTACGGCCTGTACGCCCTGATCGCCCTGGGCGTGCTGCTGGCCTTGCTCACCCGCTGGCTGCGCCAGCCCGGCCCGCGCATGCAATTCGATCGGCTGATCCTGCGCCTTCCCCTCCTGGGCCGCCTGGTGCGCGGGCTCAACACTGCCCGGTTTGCACGCACCCTGAGCATTCTGGCCGCCAGCGGCGTATCGCTGCTGGAGGCGCTGCGTACCGGGGCCGAGGTCATCGGCAGCCGGCCGATGCGCGCTGCGGTGGAGGAGGCCTCGCTACGAATCCGCGAGGGCCGCAGCATTGGCCAGGCCCTGGAAGAGACGGGATACTTCCCTCCGATCACCGTACACTTGATCCGCAGCGGCGAATCCAGCGGGCGGCTCACCGAGATGCTGGAACGGGCCGCCGAGACCCAGGAGCAGGAGGTCGAGTCGCGCATCAGTGTCAGCATGGGCCTGTTCGAACCGCTGCTGATCCTGACCATGGGCGGCATCGTCCTGACCATCGTGCTCGCCATCCTGCTTCCGATCTTCGAACTCAACCAGCTGGTGAACTGAACATGCAAGACTCCCGCCCTGCCTCTCCTGCGCGCCCCCGCTCTCGCGGCGTCCGGGGCTTCACCCTGATCGAGATCATGGTGGTGGTGGTCATCCTCGGCATCCTCGCGGCCATCGTGGTCCCGCGCGTCATGGACCGTCCGGACGACGCCCGTATCACCAAGGTCAAGCAGGACATACGCACCCTTGAAAGCGCCCTGAACCTCTACCGTCTGGACAATTTCCGCTACCCGACCACCGATCAGGGGCTGGATGCACTGGTGGAGCGGCCGCGCAGCGGGCCCGAGGCCCCTCAATACCGCCAGGGGGGCTACATGGACCGCCTGCCCAGCGACCCCTGGGGCAACCCCTATCAGTACCTGAACCCCGGGCGCCATGGCGATATCGACGTCTTCAGCTTCGGCGCCAACGGCCGCCGTGGTGGCGAGGGCATCGAGGGCGAGATCGGCAACTGGAACATGGACCAATTCTGACAACGCCCATGGCGACCCGCTCCAACCGCGCCTCCGGCTTTACCCTGATAGAACTGCTGGTCGTCATGTTCGTGATCGGGGTGGTCGCCAGCGTCGGCGTGCTGTCCATGAGCCAGCTGGGCAGCCGAAACCTCGAACAGACCGCACGCCAGCTCGCATCCCAGATCGAACTGGCCCGGGAGCACACCCTCCTGACCGGACAGGCACTGTCCATTGGCGTTGGCACGGAGGGGCTGGTCATTCTGGAACGCCAGTGGATCGACGACACCCGGGTCACCTGGATCCCCATCGAGAGGGGACCACTGGGGCCGCACGACTTCCGGCAGCACGGGCTGCAACCCCGGCTCTATGTGGACGGCCGCCGGAGCGGTCTTCGCGAGTCTCCCGAGCACAACCGCATCGCCATTAACGGCAGCGGTCACATCGAGCCCTTCGAGCTCATCCTGGAGCACCCCGACGGACGAAGCGGCTTCGTGCTCCGCCTCGAACGGGGTCAGCCCCTCCAGGCCTTCGAGCACCCGCCACCGGCCGGCGGCGAACCGCGACGCCTGCTGGCGAAACGCCCGGGACGCCCCGACTCGCGATGACGGCACGGGCCCCAACGCGCGGTTTCACCCTGCTCGAGGTGCTGATTGCCCTCGTCGTGCTGGGGGTCGCGCTCGGCGCCCTCATCAAGGCGGGCAGCGAACACGCCCGCAATACCGCATACCTGCAGGAGCGCACGCTCGCCGGGTGGGTCGCGAGCAACCTGATCGCCGACTACGAGGCCGGGGTGCGTCGGGGCGAACCCGGCACCGAGCGCATCCGCTCGACCCTCGCGGAGCGCGAATGGGAGGCCCGCGTCGAGATCAGCGATACCGTCATCGACGCCCCGCTGCCGCTGCCGGCGGTGCGCCGTATCGAGGTCCGCGTCTGGCCGCTGGACGGCGATCCCGATCAACCCCTGGCCCAGGCGAGCGTTTATGCGCTGCCCTGACCGCCCGCGCCGTTATTCGCCAGCGCTCCGCGCACCCCGCGGTTTTACCCTGCTGGAGCTGCTGGTCGCGGTGGCGGTGTTCGCCACCGTGGGCGTACTGGCCATTGGCGGGCTGCGCGCGGTGCTGGTGGCAGACCACGCCTCCCAGGAACAGAGTCAGCGGCTGACGGAACTCCAGGTAACCCTGGCCGTACTGGAGCGCGACCTGCGCCACAGCATAGCGCTGCGCCCCCGGGACGGCTACGGTGATCGCCTGCCGCCCCTGCGTTACAGCCCGGTCACGGAACCACAGCAGCTTGAACTGGTGCGGGCGGGGAACGGAGAACATGACCGCCTGGCACGCGTCGCCTGGAGGATCACGGAGCGCGGGCTGGAACGAGTCACCTGGCCGGTTCTGGACGGCGCGCTTGCAGAATCCGAGCAGGCACGCCTGTTTCTGGCGCGCAAGGCGCACGATGAAGAACCCTTCACGGCGCGCCGCGCGGGGTCCCGGGATCCGGATCAAGAGCTGCAAATCCGCTTCGATTTTGTCGACGGCCGCACCCGGGAGATCACGGATAGCTGGCCACCACTGGACGCCGGCGAGCGACGTCCGGCCCAGGTCATTGTGAGCCTGGTCATTCCGGGGCTTGGTCTTGTCGAGCGCCGCATCGCCCTGACGGGGGTCCAGTGAAGCGCGAAGCATCGGGTGCCGCCCTGATCACGGCGCTGCTGGTGGTCGCGATCGCCAGCGTGGCGGCGGTCACCATGACCATGCGCGACAATCAGCAGGTATTCCGCGCGGCGACCATCCAGGATCAGGACCGCGCCCGGCGCCTAACCCAGGGGGCGGAAACCGTCGCTCTCCACATGCTGGAAAGGATGGCAAACTACGACGACCTGCCGTGGGAGGGCTGCGTCTCGCCCACGATGCCACTGGAGGTCGAGGGCATCGGCGTCCGTGCTCGCCTGGAGAATCTCCACTGTCGCTTCAACATCAACAGTCTCGCGCGGGCCGACGACCCGCCCCTCGAAGCATTCGCCGGCCTGGTCGAGCACGCCCTTGGGCAAACCGAGGGGTCAACGGGCAACGCCCGGCGCCTGGCCGTCGCCGTACACGACTGGCTGAATCCGGAAACGGATGATCCGGTATACCGGGGGATGGAACCGCACCGGCTCAGCGGTAACCGGCCCATGCGACTCGCATCGGAGCTGCTCCAGGTCCACGGTTTCAGCCCGGACCTCTGGTCGGCGCTGGCGCCCTACGTAGTGGCCCGACCGGGCATGGACAACGCGATCGACATGGACCGTGCCCCGGACCCGGTCCATGCAGCAGGCCTGAACCAGGCCACCGAGGAGACCCCTGAAATTCGCTACTTCCGTCTGCAACTGGTTGTCCGCATCGCCGGACGGGATTATTTTCACTGCGCGATCCTGGACGGGCCCAACGGGCGTACCATCATTCGCGAACACACCCCCTGTGAACCCTGAACAGGAAGAACGGATGTCTGCAGACGCCTCTCAGCGACCGGAATCGGCATGAACTGGCTCCTGTTCCAGTTACCGGAACCCGAAATGCTCGGCGCGGATGCGCCGCTGCGGCTGCGCTGGCTTCGTCTGCACAGGAACGGGGCCGTGGCGGGACAGGGCGAGGCCACGCCGGACGAACTGTGTACGCTGATTTCCGCGGACGACCGGACGGTCGCACTGCTGCCGTGCGAACGCGCCCCCCTCCATCGAGTCTTCGTCCCCGGCAAATCGAGCCGTGTCCGGCGCCGGGCGCTGCCGTTCGCCCTCGAGGAGCGCCTCAGCGAGGATCTCGAGCAACTCCGGATCGTCGCCGGTCCGCGTCGCGGCACCGAGACCACGGCCAGCGTGGCCGCCCGCCGCGACCTGGAACACTGGGAAGGCTGGCTGCACGAGCAAGGCATCCATGTCTCGCACCTGATTCCGGACCTTTCTCTCCTTCGAGGCCTGGAAACCGGTGACGAGACCTTTCTGTTCTCGGGCGCACAGCG
Organism: Thioalkalivibrio sp. ALE9; assembly: GCF_000377445.1. Lineage (NCBI taxonomy): Bacteria > Pseudomonadati > Pseudomonadota > Gammaproteobacteria > Chromatiales > Ectothiorhodospiraceae > Thioalkalivibrio > Thioalkalivibrio sp. ALE9. Next base: position 5,349 of record NZ_KB898135.1, on the reverse strand, counting down.
CAGTATCGTGCTCTCGCCGGAGGCCGAACCCCTCGCGATGCCGAGCGAGGTCGCCGATTGGTGGTTGCAGCAGCGCCCCTTCACTACGCCCCCCGATGACGCCCATGGCGAGGCGCAGCCCGCTACGGGCGCGGCCCTTGTGGTCGAACCCGGCACGGAACCGGACCCGCGCACCCCCGTCCACCCCCCGCCCGACTGGGCAGGGGGTGTGCTCGAACTCCTTCTGGCCGGGGTGCAATCAGGTGCTATCCCGCCGTCCGGGCTGCAGCGGGCCCTGCGCGGTGCACTGGCCTTCGATTTCGCGTCTCCCGGCGAGGGGCCGGCCTCGTTCGCGGCCCTGCCCGCCCCCTGGCGCGTACCCGCCGCCCTGGCGCTCGTACTGGCCGTACTCTGGACAGGATCCCTGTGGCTGGAAAGCACGCAGCTGGAGCGCGAATACCGGGCGACCGAACGCGACATCGCGGCCCTGTTCGAGGCGACCCTGCCACAGTCCCGCATGGTGGACCCGGTCGCCCAGTTCGAGGCCCTGCTGGGCCAGAACGGGGCAGCAACGACGACACCCACCGTATTGAGCCCGCTCGGCGAATCCATGGCCGGCATCATGGAGGGCCTCGCACCGCGTGATCTTGCGCTGCAGCGGCTGCGAGGCGAGCCGGACCGCCTGGAACTCGAGCTGGAGGGCAGCGGAATCGCGGAGCTGGAACGTCTGCGCGAGGACCTGCGCGAAGCCCTGACCGCGCGCGTCCGGATTGTCTCCGCAGAGACCGGGGAACGGGGCGTTCGGGCACGCATGACCATCGAGCAAGAACCATGAAGGCCTTCTGGAACAACCTGCAAAGTCGCGAACAACGCCTCCTGCTGGCGGGCGGGCTGATCCTCCTGATCGCGGCCGGGTTCCTGGGTGTGATCGAGCCCCTGCTGGACAGCCGCGAACAGGCCCGCGAGCGGCTGGCCGAGGCCCGCGCGGAACTCGCCTGGATGCAGGCCAATGCCTCTGCGGCCGCGGCTGCCGCCTCCCGTGACCGTGGCTCGGCCCAGGCCGATCCGCGCCCGCGCCTCGAAGGCCGCTCGCTGATCGCCCACGTGGATGCCTCCGCCCGGGCCTCCGGCCTGGGCGAGCACCTTGCCCGGGCGCGGCCGAGCGAGACCGGCGTGAACGTACACCTCGAAGCCGTGCCCTACAGCGCCCTGATGCGCTGGCTCGGCGAACTGGAGCAGGAAGACGGCGTTGTCCCGGGACGCATCCTGCTGGAACGCGTCGTCGATCCGGGGCGGGTCAATGCCGAACTCTTTCTCACCCGCGAGCCCTAGCATGAATACGGACCAGGACAACCCGGCCGCCCAACGGCAGGCATATCGCGCGCCGTGGTTCTCGCTGGGGGCCTTTTTCGTGCTCGCGCTGCTGGTCGCGCTGGTTGCGCGCCTGCCCGCCTCCGTCGCGCTGGCGGCGGCCGAACGGTGGGCCGGTTTGCCGGACAGCATCGCCTGGGAGCAGGTGCACGGGTCGGTCTGGCGGGGCAGCGTCGATGGGCTCCAGTCCCCTGTGGGGCCCATGGGGCATCTGCAGTGGGAGATCCGGCCTGGCGAATTGCTTCGCGGGGGGCTGGCCGCCAACCTCCACTGGCTTCCGCCCGGCGGAGGCGAGCTCCGTGGGGCCCTGCGGGTCAGGCCTGGCAGCCTGCAACTATCGGGACTCGAAGGCACCCTGCCCGCAACGGCCCTGCATCAGTGGGATACCGGCATCCCGCTCGTGCTGAACGGCCACCTGCTGGCGAGCGACCTGCAACTTCGCATCCGGCGGGACGGGTCGGTGGAGCAGGCCTCGGGACGGGTCAACTGGCAGCAAGCGGCAGCAGGCCTCCCGCGTCCCTTGCCTCTGGGCGAGCAACGCGCCACTCTGCGCGACGGGGATGGGCTTCTGGGGATCGAGCTCGATGCCTCGCCGGAGGCCGAACTGGGGATCACCGGCACCCTCCGCCTGGACCTGCGAACGACCCCGCCGGCCCTGGACGCGCAAGTGCGGCTGGACCCGCGCGACCACGCCGATGACAGCATCAAGCGCCTACTCGAAAACAACCTCCGTCGTAATGAGCAGGGACGGTATCTATGGACCGCAGGATCAGCCCCGTGACACCTGAACAATCCACGTTCGCGCCAAACAGCCACCGTCGCTCCCTTGCGCCCGTTTCGCTCGCAGCCTGCGTGCTCATCGGCCTGGCCCTGACCGGGTGCGCCACAACCCCGCCACAGGGGGCCGACTCCCCGACAGCGGACGTCCGGCATGCGCTGGACCGCGGGGACTGCCGCGCCGCCTACGATGCACTCGATAGCGCCGATGCGCCGACCGTGGTCGACATCCGCCTGTCCGTTGCCCGCGTATGCCTGCAGCGCGGGGAGTTTACGCGCACCCGCAACCTCGCCGATGCCATTCTCGAGGAGCACCCGAACCATCCGGACATCGACTACGCCGCCTACCTGGGCGCCCTGGCGCAACTCGGAACCTGGAACCGGGCCTCCTCCGTGCCGCCGAAACAGCGCAGCGAGCAGGGCCGCCAGGTCTTCCTGCGGCTCGCCGCCTTCCTGAACGACTACCCCATGTCGGAATACACGGAGTCCGTCGCCCCGCGTCTCGCACGCCTGCGCGAGAACCTGGCCGACATCGAGCTCCAGATCGCCGACCAGTCCGCCGCGGCCGGAAACCAGGACGAGGCCCATGCACGTACCGAATACGTGCGTGACTACTACCCCGGCACCGCCGCCGCGCAAACGGCCGCCGACCGGCTCCAAAGCCAGGAGGAGGATGCCGGAGGCTGACCATCATTCAGAGCTCCCCAGCAGCACGGGCGGCGCAGCCACACGCACCTGATACCCCCGCACGCCATAGTTGCCGCGCCGGATTCGCGCCTTGGAAAACAAAGAGGTCCGAATCCTGCCAGGATTCGGACCTCTTGGAAGGCGATCCAAAAACGGTTCAACGGGGCACGCCACGCCAACCGCAAGGGTTGCCGACGATCATTCCACAGGCTGCAAGGGCCTGAAGACGATGGCATTTGGATTGGAGACCACGATCTGCAGAATCTCTCCCATACTTGGCTCGTCCAGCAACGCCGCGAAGCCAGTATAGGCGCCATCGAAGTCACCACAGGAACTGACACTCATATCAACAGAGTAAAGGTTCTTGTCCGGATTCAGAGAACGCGCCTCGCCGAGATAGGTACACCCGTGTGTATCTTGGGCGAAGAAGTCGCCCGAAGCCTCGACATCGACGATCGCCTCGTACCCTGGCTCCCCATAGCGCCACATACCTTCGATCATGGATGTATCCGAAGGTTGGTCGTATTGAGCGTCGTACTCGAGAGAGACCGAGCCCTCGGTGTCGAGTGTGGTTTCAAACTCTAGATCCATGGATTCGGACGGCTTCACCGTGCCCTGGAGATCAGCATCTGCGAAGTACCAGCCATTAATCTGATAGGCACGGACTGACGCCTCTACCGAGTCACCCGTTACCGAATACTCTCCATCATAGATAACACCGCCGCCTTCGCTTATCGCAATCACCCGGCCGTCGTATAGAAGCCCCTGGGCATCGAAAGTCCCAACCCCTTCTTCGGTGAACGTGCCACGCCAAATCCCTTCTGCGGACGCTGGCTCCCGGGCATCATCCTGCTCGTTCCCGTTGGAGGAACCGCCATCATCGGACGATCCACCCCCACACCCTGTGACGAAAGCAAGCGTTACCGCTGCCAGTCCGACCGTCCATGCCGGTCCCTGGACCGTTTTCGGATTCCACATCGTGTCTTTCTCCCTGAGAATTTTCCCTTAAAGGCCTTGTGGCCATAGCAAAGTCTAAAGATCCCGAAGCCCGATCGCCACTCTGGATCGAACATGCGGCCCCGGCAGAGTCAAGAGAAAGCGGCTTGATGGATCTCGAAAAAGAGAACTCGGGCACACGGTTGGCGGCCCGGACCTCACCCGCAAGGCTTGTGCGAGTGGATTAGCGCGAAGACTGCTGACTGCCCCCTGAACCTACTTTCCACCTCGACCGGCTACCGGCTCAAGCCACTGGCTCACAGTAGTGCGCTGAGTTGTGTGCAGAAGCTGGCAGGAGGCGAGCGGCCATGGTATTCGGGTTGGTTAGCGACCACCGGAACCCCTCAAGGAGGGCGAGACCATGACCACTCACAAGAGCCAGGCTACTGCGGATCGCACGTCACTGCGAGCGTTATTGGGGACAGACGAGGAACTGATGCGCACGCTGGTGCGCGAGGCGGTCCAGCAGGTCCTGGAGGCCGAGATGAGCGACCAGCTCCAGGCGGCACCGGGCGAGCGCACCGAGGGCCGCCTGGGCTACCGGGCCGGGTACTACCCGCGCACCCTGATCACGCGCGTGGGCAAGCTGGAGTTGCGGGTCCCCCGGGACCGCAACGGCCAGTTCTCCACCAGCCTGTTCGAGCGCTATCAGCGCTCGGAGAAGGCGCTGGTCTCGGCCCTGATGGAGATGTATGTCCAGGGCGTGTCGACGCGCAAGGTCAAGGCCATCACCGAGGAGTTGTGCGATCACGGGTTCTCGGCCTCGGCGATCTCGACCATCAACCGGGGGCTGGACGGCCGCCTGGCGGAGTTCGCGTCGCGGCGCCTGGAGGAGCCCTGCCCCTATCTGATCCTGGACGCGCGCTACGAGAAGGTCCGCGAGGGCGGTGTGATCCGGTCCCAGGCGGTACTGATCGCTATCGGTGTCAACTGGGAGGGCCGGCGTCAGGTGCTGGGGGTGGAGCTGGCCAGTCGCGAGAGCGCGAGCAGCTGGCGCGCCTTCCTGGAGCGGCTACGCGAGCGCGGGCTGAACGGGGTCGAACGGGTGGTCAGCGACGAGCACGCAGGGCTGCGCCGGGCCATCCTGGAGATCCTCCCGGAAGCGGTATGGCAGCGCTGCTATGTGCACTTCCTGCGCAACGCCCTGGACCACCTGCCGCGCAAGGCCGACGACGACTGCCTGCAAGAGCTGCGCTGGCTCTACGACCGCCGGGATCTGACCGAGGCCCAGCGCGATCTGGCGGCCTGGCTGGAGCGCTGGCAGGCGAAGTATCCCCGCCTGTGCGACTGGGTGGAAGACAACATCCAGGAGACGTTGACGTTCTACCGCCTGCCGCGGGCCCATCACAAGCACATGAAGAGCACCAACATGCTCGAGCGGCTGAACGAGGAGATCCGGCGCCGGACCCGGGTGGTCCGGATCTTCCCCAACACCCACAGCTGTCTACGCCTGGTACGGGCCCTGGCCGTCGAAATCCACGAAGGCTGGCTGGAGGACAACCGCTACCTGAACATGGATCTGCTCAAAGAGCACAAGAA
>NZ_KB898134.1:0-66906 GCF_000377445.1 Thioalkalivibrio sp. ALE9 | reverse complement strand
GCCGGCACCAGCCGACGGTCGTGGCCGGGCGCAAACCCCAGGATCTTCCCGAATTCCAATGGATCAACACCGTGCTCGGCAACCTCAAGACCAGCCTGAGCGGGAGCTACCATGCATTTGCGTTCGCCAAGTACGCGGCCCGTTACCTCGCGGCATTCGCCTACCGCTTCAACCGACGCTTTGATCTGGCGACGTTGCCGGCGCGACTGCTGGTCGCCGCCGCGCACTGCCGGCCCGTGCCCGAGCGGCTCCTGCGACTAGCTGACTCTCGTTGCTAATCAGGTCAGACGATGAAGCTGCAGTATTTCGGGGATACCGACACGCTTTACATCGAGTTTCGAGGCGATCGCGTGGCGGAAACGCGTTCCCTCGATGAAAACACGACCCTGGATGTCGACGCGGAAGGAGAGGTGTGCGCCATCACCTTTGAACACGCGAGCGAACGGACGGACCTGCAGCATCTCACGGTCGAGGGTATCGCTGCCTGACGCGAAGGACACTACACGGAGGCGTATGGGGGGTTAGAAGACCGCTCGTCACCGGCTCCGCCGACGCGGGCGCAGGCTGTGGCTCAGGATGATCCAGGCATCGCGGGTGCGCAGGCGCGGGCGGGCGAAGACGTCGTCCTGCTGGCGCAGGCGCCAGAGGATGCGGGCGCCGCCATTGATGATGGCGCGGATTTCCAGCCCCATGCGCCCGCGCAGCATCCCGCCCAGGGGCGCGCCGGCCCGCAGCAGGCGATCGGCGCGGGCGTACTGGAACTGCATCAGATTGCGTAGCTGGAAGGTGGTCTTTCCGGCCGCGAGCATGGCCTCGGTGACGCCGTACTGATCCATCTCTTCCTGCGGGAGGTAGATGCGGTTGTTCTCCTCCAGGTCCTGTTGCAGGTCCTGGTAGAAGTTGATCAGTTGCAGGGCCGAGCAGATGGCGTCGGAATGGCCCAGCATTTCCTCGGTCGGGTTCCCGTCAAGATGCAGCAGCAGCCGCCCGACCGGGTTGGCCGAACGCCGGCAGTAGTCCATCACCTCGCCAAAGGTCGCGTAGCGCGTCTGGTCGAGGTCCTGCAGGAAGGCATCGATCAGGTCGGAGAACGGTGCCGCCGGCAGGTGGAAACGGGCGCGGGCATCCGCCAGGGCGATCCATTCGGGATCGTGTTCCGCGGCCGGGTCCTCCAGGACCTGCACGCGTTCCTGCATGGCCAGCAGTGCCTGGCGGCGTTCTTCCACCGGGCGCGGGTCCTCGTCGGCCAGGTCGTCGGCGTCGCGGGCAAAGCAGTAGATCGCCGCCACCGGGTCGCGCAGGCGGCCGGGCAGCAACCAGGAGGCCACAGGGAAGTTCTCGTAGTGCGCCGTGGCACGCTGACGGCAGTGGCGATAGGCCTGGCGGATCCGGGGTTCCATCAATCATCAGCCCCCGCGGGGTGGCGGGCGTGATCAGCCGGCAAGGCTGCGCTCCGGGGCGGGGGCGCCGTTGTACCAGGCCCAGAAATCGTCGGGTTGCTCCAGGGCGCCGTCGGCGCCCCATTGATCCGGCTGCTGGTCCGCGTCGATGTAGCCCCAGTTGGCGATCAGGGTGGGCATGCCGGCGGCGCGTCCGGCCGCGATGTCGCGCTCGGCATCGCCCCAGTAGCAGTGGCGCTCCGGGGGCAGGCCGGTTTGCCGCGCCGCCAGCCACATGGGTTCGGGGTCAGGCTTGCGCTGGGGCAGGGTATCGCCGCTGACAACGGCCGCCATGCGGGAGCGCAGGCCGAGGGCCTCCAGCAGTGGATCGGTGAGCCAGCCCGGCTTGTTGGTGACCACGCCGACGGACCAGCCCCGGGCCTCGCAGCGGTCCAGGAGCTCGGCGAACCCGGGGAACAGGGCGGTGGCCTGGCACAGGTCGCGGGCGTAGATCTCCAGGTAGCGCTTCTTCAGATGTTCCGTGAAGTCGACATCAGCGTCGGGGAAGGCGAGCGCGACGAGGGCCTGCGAGCCGTGGGAGACATGGTTGCGCACCGCCTGGAAAGGGAGCGGCGCGCGGTCGTATTCGGCCATCAGGGTGACCAGCGCTGCATGCATGTCCGGCGCGGTATCCAGCAGCGTCCCGTCGAGGTCGAACAGGAGCGAACCCAGATCGCGCGTCATGCGGTGGTGTCGTCGCCCCGGCGGGCGGCCATGAGGTAGTTCACGTCGGTGCGCCCCACCAGGCGGTAGCGACCGCTGAGCGGCGAATAGGTCAGCCCGGTCATTGCGGTGACCTCGAACCCATGGCGGCGCAGCGCGGCGCCCAGTTCCGAGGGCCGGATGAAGCGGCCGTACTCATGGGTGCCGGCGGGCAGCATGTTCAGCAGGTATTCGGCCCCGACGATCGCCTCGGCGAAGGCCCGCGGCGTGCGGTTGATCGTGGACAGAAACAGCCAGCCGCCGGGACGCACAAGCTTCACGAGCGCATCGATGACCGCTTCGGGGTCGGGCACGTGTTCCAGCATCTCCAGGCAGGTGACCACGTCGTAGTCGCCGGCGTGGTGTTCGGCATGGGCCTCGGCGGTGGTATGCAGATAGTGGATCTCCAGCCCGGCCTCGTGGGCGTGCTCGCGGGCGACTTCCAGGTGTTCGGCACCGGCGTCCAGCGCGGTGACGTGCGCGCCGCGCACCGCCATCGCCTCGGACAGGATGCCGGCACCGCAGCCGACGTCCAGCACCTTCTTGCCGGTCAGGTCGGCCTGGGCGTCGATCCACTCCAGACGCAGCGGGTTGATCGCATGCAGGGTGGCGAAGGGGCCGCTGGGGTCCCACCACTCGCGGGCGCGGTGCGTGAACTTGTGGATCTCGGCGCTATCGACGTTGGCGTGCGTCTGCGAACGGGATTGAGTCTGCGGGCTCATGGGATCGGTCTCGCTCAGGGAAACACTGGTTAATGTACACGTTCGCGCTCGAGTCGCTTTTGCGTGCGAACAAGGCGCGGTGACCGCCGTGCAGTCATTCTGCACAAGGGAGCCGCAACGCCGTTCCCGCGCCCGTTTTCGATAACAACGGGCGGCCGAGCCCCCGCTTTCAATCGTTTGTGGGGTTGGTACCCCAGGTCTCCCGATCCTGCGTTGCGGCCCTTGCCGGTAGAACCACTACCGGCTGCGCACCGCGCCTTGTCTCGGAAAACCTGGGGTACCAACGCGAGCGTGTACATTAATCAGTGTTTCCCTCAGGCAATGGGCTACTGGGTTTCCAGCACCCGGATGCGCCAGTCATCGGCTTCGGCGCGGAGGTCCTGCACGTTCAGCGTAAGCAGTTCCCGGTCGCGCAGCAACGGGCGTCCGGCCACGTAGACGTCGCGTACGGCATCCCGCGTGGCGGCATACACGATTTGTGCGTTGGGGTCGTGCGCCGGCTGCAGCTCCAGGGCCTGCAGGTCCACCGCGACCACGTCGGCCTGCTTGCCGGGCTCCAGCGAGCCGATGCGGTCGGCCAGCCCCAGGGCGCGGGCGCTGCCGAGGGTCGCCATCTCCAGGGCCGAGGCGGCGGGCAGCGCCGCCGCGTCGCCGCTGACGGCCTTGGCCAGCAGGGCGGCGGTGCGCATCTCGCCGATCATGTCCAGATCGTTGTTGGAGGCGGTGCCATCGGTGCCCAGGCCGACGGTGATCCCGGCTTCCTGCAGACGCGCGACGGGGCAGAACCCGGACGCCAGCTTCAGGTTGGATTCCGGGCAGTGGGCGACGGACACCGGCCGGTCGCGCAGCTGGTCCAGGTCGGATTCGTCCACCTGGGTCATGTGCACAGCGATGAAGGGCTGGTCCAGCATGCCGAGTCGGGCGAGGCGCGCCAGGGGCCGTTCGCCGTGGTCACGGACGGCGTCGGCGACCTCGCTGGCCGTCTCGTGGACATGCATGTGAATCGGCGCGTCGAGTTCGCGCGCGCGATCGGCCACGCGCTCCAGGCTCGCATCGCCAACGGTATAGGGCGCGTGCGGGGCCACATTGAAGGCGATCCGTTCGTGTCGGCCCCAGGCGGTCACCACGTCGGCGCCGCGCTGGAAGTACTCGTCGGCCGTGCTCGCCCAGGGGGTGGGGAAATCGAACACGGTCAGGCCCAGGGAGGCGCGGATACCGGTCTCGTCGACCACTCGTGCCGCGTCCTCCACGAACAGGTACATGTCGCTGAAACAGGTGGTGCCGCCACGCAGCATCTCCGCGACCGAGAGCCGGGTGCCGGCCCGCACGAACTCGGGCGAGAGGAGCTTGCCTTCGGCCGGCCAGATGTAGCGCTTGAGCCAGTCCATCAAGGTGTGGTCGCTGCCGATGCCTCGCAGCAGGCTCATGCCCGAGTGGGTATGGGCATTGACCAGGCCGGGAATCAGGGCGTGCCCGGGATGGTCGCGGTACTCCGCATCGGGGTATCGGGCGCGGGCGGTCTCCGTGGGCTCGATCGCCTGGATGACGCCGTCGCGGATGATCAGGGCGTGATCCCGCAAGATGGTGTCGCGGGGGATGACCGGGAGAATCTGGGGGGCGCCGAGGATCAGCGTGTGGCTCTGGTTCATGGGACACGGTCTGCGCGGGATACAGGGTCGCGCATGGTACCCGAAAGGGGCGGCGTTGCGCCGCCCCGGGGACGGCACAGGTTATTGGCGGTTGATCGCGAAACGGCCGGGGCCGGTCAGGGCCAGCGCGATGGCCGCGAACAGGAACATCCCCTGCAGTTCCAGGGCCCAGCCGCCGTGGCCGGTGAGCTGGAAGACCTCGTGGGCATGCGCCAGAGCGATGGCAAAGACCATGTTGATCGCGATGAGTACGGCGCCGATGCGTGCATAGAGTCCGAGGATGACCAGGATCGGCGCCAGGATCTCGCCGATATACACCCCGTAGGCCAGGATGGTCGGGAGTCCGGCGTCGGCCAGCATGCCTTCGATGCCACTGATGCCACCTGTGATCTTCGCGATGCCGTGCAGCAGGATCATGATGCCGAGGGCCAGTCGCAGGATCAGCTTGCCGCTGTCGTCGAGGGTGTGGTCCATGTCGATACTCTCCTTGTAGCAGGGCGGGCAGTGGCCCGCGTTGGGGCCCGGGGCGATGCCGCCGGGCCCGATTCGGCTGGGCCCCCGCCAGAACGAGGGGGCCCTGGAAAATGGACCGGTTCGGTCAGCCGGCCTCGCGCCCAAGGCGCTGGGCGCGGGCGACCTCCGCAACGTGCCGGCCCTGGGAGGCGGCCATGCCCAGTTCGCTCTCGCTCGGCTGGCGCGAGCCGTCGCCGGCGGCCAGCGTGGTGGCACCGTAGGGCGTGCCGCCGCAGACCTCGCTGACGTCGAGCATGCGCTTCTCGGTGTAGGGTAGACCAACCACGGTCATGCCGTAGTGAAGCAGATTGACGATGGTGGAGACCAGGGTCGTCTCCTGGCCGCCATGCTGCGATGCCGTGGAGCCGAACACGCTGCCGACCTTGCCGACCAGCTTGTCGCCGAACCACAGGGCGCCGGTCTGGTCGAGGAAGTTGGCCATCTGGGCGGCCATGCGGCCGAAGCGGGTCGGGGTGCCGATGATGATGGCGTCGTAGTCCGCCAGTTCCTCCGGCTTCGCGATGGGTGCGGCCTGGTCAAGCTTGGCGCCGGCGTTGCGGGCCACCTCGTCCGGCATCAGTTCCGGGACACGCTTGATCGTAACCTCGGTATCCGGGACTTCGCGGGCCCCCCGGGCCACGGCCTCGGCCATCTGCTCGATGTGGCCCCAGGTGGAGTAGTACAGGATCAGGATCTTGGTGCTCATGGTCGACGGGCCTCCGTTTGTCGGGAATCGAATATCCGTCAGCCTAGATCCGATTTATACGAAAGAAAATGCCGAAAAAAGCCCCTTAACGTTCGTTTAAATTGAACGGTTATCGGTGGGCGGCCGGGTGGCGGTTTCCCGCCTGGCGGAGGACCTGTGCCTCCAGGACGGCCAGGGTGTCGGGGTGACCGTACAGGTAGCCCTGGAAATGACGGCAGCCCAGGCCGAACAGGAAGGCGCGCTGATCGTCGTTCTCCACCCCTTCGGCGATCACGTCGAGGTCCAGGGTGTGGGCCAGATTGACCACCATCTGGGCAATCGCGGCATCGTTCGGGTCATCCAGCACATCGCGCACGAAGGATTGATCGATCTTTAGTTGGGCCAGCGGCAGGCGCTTGAGGTAGGCCAGCGACGAGTAACCGGTGCCGAAGTCGTCCAGGGAGAATTCGATCCCGAGCGTGCGCAGTTCCTCGATGTGGGCAATGACCGTTTCCACGTTCTCCAGCAACATGCTCTCGGTCAGTTCCAGTTTCAGGCGTTCCCCGGGGGCGCCGGTTTCGTCCAGGATCGCCGCCAGGTCGCGGACGAAGTGGCGGTGGCGGAACTGGCGGGCGCTGACGTTGACCGACAGCGTCAGGTCACGGAAGGCCGGCTGGTGCTGCCAGGCGGCCAGTTGCTCGCAGGCCGCGCGCATGACCTTGCGTCCGATCGGGACGATCAGGCCGGTCTGTTCGGCGACCGGAATGAACTCGGCGGGGGAGATCGCGCCACGGGTTTCGTGCATCCAGCGCAGCAGGATCTCGGCGCCCATGACCGCGCCGGAGGCATCCACCTGCGGCTGGTAGTGCACGCTGAAGTGGTCCTGATCGAGCGCATGGCGCAGCTCGCTCTCGAGTTCGAAGCGGGCCTCGACCGCGCGGTGCAGGTCGGGGTCATAGAAGCGGACGGTGTTGCGCCCGGCGTTCTTCGCCCGATACATCGCCAGGTCCGCCTGTTTCAGGATCTCTTCCACGCCCAGACTGCGGCCGCTGAACAGCGTGGCGCCGATGCTCGGGGTGACATGGCGTTTCTGTCCGGCGAGCTCGAAGGGGTCGCGCAGGAGGTCGATCAGTTTGCGTCCCACCGCTTCCGCCTGGGTCGCGGCCCGCGCCGGGTCGGGGTGGAGGTCGTTGAGGATGACCACGAACTCGTCGCCCCCAAGGCGCGCCAGGGTATCGGCCTCGCGGACCGAGTCCTGCATGCGCTCGGCGACCTGCCGCAGCAGGTCGTCGCCCACGGCATGCCCCAGGGTGTCGTTGATGTCCTTGAAGTTGTCGAGGTCGATGAACAGGAGCGCGCCGTGCAAATGGCTGCGCTCGGTGTTCCCGAGCGTCTGGCTCAGTCGATCGTGCAGCAGGGTACGGTTGGGCAGATGGGTCAGGCCGTCGAAGAAGGCGAGACGGCGGATCTCGTCCTCGGCCTGCTTGCGGTCGGAGATGTCGGTCATCGTGCCGAAGGTCGCCGTGACCTCGCCGCGCTCATTGAACCGGGCACTGGCATAGACGCTGACCCAGCGGATGTCGCCTTCGCGGGTGCGCAGGCGGATCTCCTCGGAGTGGGCATGGGACCCGCCCTCCAGCAGGGTGGCGCAGAAGCTGCGGGCGTCCTCGGTGTCCTCCGGGGCCACGAAGTCGCACATCGGGCGGCCCAGGGTCTCCTCCACGCTGAAGCCGGTGAGGTGTTCCCAGGCCGGGTTCAGGAGGGTCCAGCGACCGTCCGCATCGGTCCGGAAGATGACCTCGGAGATGTGGTCCACGACATCGCGGTAGCGATTCTCGCTTTCGGCCAGGGCATCGGTGGTGCGGCGATGGGCGGTGATATCCAGGGTCAGTCCGCGCAGGCTCTCGCGGCCGTCACCGTCCGTGGCCCAGGACAGGATATCGCGCAGCCAGATCCACTGGCCGTCGCGGTGGGCAAAGCGGTAGTCCACGGTGCGCGACTGCTTGCGGCTCTCGCGGGCGGCGTTCTGGACCCGTGGCAGGTCGCTTGGATGGATGTGGCGGGCCCGCAGTTCGCCACGGCCCAGATTGCGCGCGGGAAAGCCGAGCAGGTGGCGGGTGTCGCCGGCGACGAACTCCCATTCGTGAGTGGCGGGGTTGGCCTCCCACAGGATGGCATTGGCCCCGCCCAGCATGGATTCCAGGCGCGCGACCGAGCGGTTGAGTTGCTGGTTTTGCTGTTCCAGCGTGGTCTGGGTTGTGCCGAGATGGGCGGCGACGTCGTTGAAGGTGCGCGCGAGGTCGCCGAATTCGTCGTTCGAGCGCATCGGGATGCGATGGTCCAGGCGGCCGACCTGCAGGGCCTTCGCGCCCTGATTCAAAAGGCGCAGCCGGCGGGTGATCACCAGACTGAACACAATCGCGGCGACCATCGACAGTACCAGAACCCCCATGGCCAGCAGGACGTTGCGCTGCAGGAGGTCGGCGGACAGGGCATCGATGGCGTCCGTCGAGTACCCGACCGCGAGGGTGCCCAGGGGTTGTCCGGCCAGTTCGATGTCCCGGAGGATCTCGATCTGTCCGGGGGCAGTGCGAATGCGGTCGCCGGATTCGGGGATTGCCTCCGGCGAGATGCCCACGGAGGCCATGGGCTGGTCCTGGGCATCGAGCACTACCGCGTAGAGCACGTGGGAGTCGTCCGCGACCAGGTCCAGCAGGTCCTGCAGCATCGCCGGATCGGCGTAGGCCAGCCCCGGAGTCAGCGCGCTGGACAGGAGGCGCCCCTGCTGCTCGGCAAAGCGCTCCAGCATCTGCGACTGGTTCTGCTGCACCTGGGAGATGCCACTGAACATCAGTACTGCGACCATCGCGACCTGGATCGCGACGGTGCCAATGATGATCTGCCAGGCGAAATTCAGGCGCATGCGGGGCTTGGCTCGCGTGTTCGCGGCGCCACCAGAAGGCTGGGGCCGAAGCTGGTTGGAGCCAGGCCGGAGCGGTTCATGGAAGGGTTCCGAGTCGGGGGCTTGCCAGTAGGGATGATTGGTCAAAAGCCGAAATTGTCGCGCATATTCTACGGGACTGTTCCGTAGATGCCCATCGTGGCAACGTCGCCACACAGGCTCCTGGAGCCCACCTCATTCCTCCTTGGGTTCGAACGAATCGAATGCATTTTCGAACGCCTCCTGGCGAAAAGGCAGGAAGTCGGTGTCCTGAACGGCAACGAAACCTCGGTGGCGTATCGCGCGCAGGAGGTGCTGCCCCTGGGCGGTGTCCTCAAGGCTGATGAGCGAGCGGGTCAAATCACCGGCTTCCGCGACGACGGCGTTGCGTGCCAAAAGCGTCATGCCGGGGAAAGTGGGTGATGCCTCGATGACACGCACGAGAGTCCCATCCCCGAGTGACATCAGCATGGTCGTAGCACCCAGACGGGTGAGAGATTCCACCAGGTCACCATCCGTGACCAGAACCAGGGCCTCTGTTTCGCCGCGCACGAAGGTGGTCACGGCGGCGCTGTGATGGTGGTGGTGCTGGATGATCGGCCGGGATGCTCCGTCTGTCCATAGTTGCCTGGAGAGGGCGTGATCCAGGTAGGCCGATGCCAGGCTTTCCTCGAAGGGTGCGGCAATGCGTGCATTCGCCAGGTCCGCGACACTGTCGAATGGCGTTTCGGGGAGCACCGCAATCAGAATCGCCAGCCGGTCCCGGGTGGCCGCTATCGCCTGGTAGCGCGTCTCCGTTTCAAGGAATGGCACCACATGCGGCGAGGTGAACACCAGGTCGTAGCGTTCGGCAGCGAGTCTTTGGTGGAAGACGTCACGGGTTCGCGCAGATTCGATTCGAACCGGAACCTCGAGCTGCTCGCTCAGCCAGTCGCGCAGCGGTGCGTATCGCTCGAAGAGGGCTGGGGGGCTGAGAAAGGGCTGGATGCCAAGGGACCGGGTCTGGGCATCGTTTGCCAGTGCTGGCAAACCGCCGAGCATCAGCAGAACCGGGATGAGCACCGCACTGGCCGGCCGCGTGATCCAGTGCGCGGCAGGAACACGTGCGGGGTTTGTGCGTGTTCTGGTCATGTCATTGCGCCCCTCTCTCGTTCATACGGCATTCCGAATATCGAGTAAAGCCCAAAGCGACCGGAACGACCCGTCGTGAAACGGTTGGGGATGGCGGTGCCGGCAAGCTGACGATTTGAGCGCAGAGTTGTGTGACCCGCCTGGAAATCGTCAATAACTCGTCGGTTCTGGTGGGTGTCCAAGCGGCCTTGCCGCGCCTTCGGCGAAACTGGCGCTTTTCTTGCTTGTTTGAACCGGCAGTACACAAGCGTGCCCGGGGTGCGGCAGGAGAATTCAGGATGGGAGTATTGGACAGGATCGCAGAGGCCTTGCTGGCGACACTACAGGGGCTCAGC
Organism: Thioalkalivibrio sp. ALE9; assembly: GCF_000377445.1. Lineage (NCBI taxonomy): Bacteria > Pseudomonadati > Pseudomonadota > Gammaproteobacteria > Chromatiales > Ectothiorhodospiraceae > Thioalkalivibrio > Thioalkalivibrio sp. ALE9. The sequence continues at coordinate 56,789 of NZ_KB898134.1, read as the reverse complement.
CCGCTGACGGTGATTGGCCTGTTCGCGCTGGTGTTGTTCGCGTTGTTCCTGGTGGCCCTGGGCGCGACGGCGCTGCGGCGCGCGAAGGCCCTGCAGGGGGCCGCGCCCGCGTTGCTGACCACGCTCGGGATCCTCGGGACGTTCCTGGGGGTGGCGATTGGCCTGCTGGACTTCGATGCGGGACGTGTGGAGGCGAGCATCCCCGCGTTGCTGGAGGGGCTCAAGCTGGCCTTTGTGACCAGTATCGTGGGCATCCTCCTCTCGGCGGTGCTGCGCATGGTGCAGGTGTTGACGCCCACCGCGGCTCTAGCGGAGCGCGAGGTTCCCGCCGAGGCGACAAACGGCACCAAAGATCCGGCGCAACTGGCCGAACAGCAACGCGATGCCGCGCTGGCGATGGTCGAGGCCGTGCGGACTCTGGACCAGCGCCTCGATGCCCGGCTGGAGCGGCAGCACCGGGAATTGACCGGGGCGCTGGACGGCATGGCCGAGCGCATCACCGAAATGAGCAGCACGCATCTCGTCGAGGCGCTGGAGCGGGTGATCCACGATTTCAACCATCGTCTTGGCGAGCAGTTCGGGGAGAACTTCCGCCGCCTGGATGACTCGGTCGCGAGACTGCTGGAGTGGCAGGATCAGTACCGTCAGCAGATGGAAACCCTGCAGCGTGCCTTTGATCAGGCGCGCAGCGGGGTCGAGCAGACCGAGCAGACGCTGGAGCGCATGACGGGCCAGGCCCTGCAGATCACGCGTCACGTGGAGGATCAGGAGTCGACGCTCTCCAGCCTGCGCCGCGAGACGGTCGAACTGGAGGCGCTGCTGGGCAGCATCGCCGCCCTGCGCGATCGCGCAACCGAGGCTTTCCCCGCCATGGATGCCCGCCTGGAGGCGATGCTCGAGAGCATCGAGAACGCCGTTCAGGCCGGACACGCGGCCGAGCAGCGCTGGAGCCGGCCGGTGGCATCAGCGGGCGGGCGTAACTGATGTTTGCGTGGATGGCGCGGCGCGGACGCCGGGCCGAGGGCCCCGGCAGCGAGGCGGACCAGGGCTCGCACTGGCTCGCCGTGGCGGATCTGATGGCGGCGTTGATGATGATCTTTCTGTTCCTCGCCCTGCTGCATATGGTGCAGGTGGAGCGCGAGAGTGCCGCGCACACGGAGGTGCGCAACGAGGCGGCCGCGCTGCGCGCGGCGATCTATTCGGTGCTCGAGGAGGAGTTCCGGGAGGATCTGCCGCGCTGGAACGCGGAGCTGGATCGCGACAGCCTGACGCTGCGTTTCCGTGAGCCGGAGGTCCTGTTCGAGCGCAGTTCGGCCTCCATCCGGCCGCGATTCGAAGCGATTCTGGCGGATTTCATGCCGCGCTATGCCGAACAGCTGCGCCCGTTCGCCGACGTGATCCGGGAGGTGCGAATCGAAGGCCACACCTCGAGTGAGTGGGCCGGGAGCGACGATCCCCTGGGGGCTTATTTCGGCAACATGGATCTTAGCCAGCGGCGCACGCGGGCGGTGCTGGAATATGCCTACCAGCTGGAACCCCTGCAGGAGGCGGACTGGTTTCGCTCGCGGGTCGCCGCCGTGGGCCTGTCATCTTCGCGGCGGGTGCTGGATGCACAGGGCGAGGAGGACCGCCGCGCCTCCCGACGGGTCGAATTCAGCGTGCTGACGGACTTTGAAACGCGCCTGCTGGGCGAGGCCTCGCCGGCGGCGCCGGACCCCTTGCCGCTGGAGGCGCGCGGGCGCTGATCGTAAGGGGAACACGTAATCAGTGTTGCCCTCGGCGTCAGAGGGCCTGAAGCAGGGCCTCGCGCAGTCGGGTCTGTGCCTCGGCGTCCAGCGGGGTGCGCCCGGGTCGGCTCAGCAGGAAGCTGTCTTCGACCTGTTCGCCGGCCGTGGCGATGCGGGCGGTGCGGACGTCGATACCCTGCTCGCCAAGGATATGCCCGATGGTGGACAGCAGGCCCGGTCGATCCAGGGCCCGCAGGCGCATGCGCGTGGCGTGGCCCCCGGGCGCCGGCTCGAATTCGATGCGGGTGTCCACGTCGAAGTGCTTGAGGCGTCGCGGTAGCTGACGCGTGGCGGGGTTGGGGGTGCGGCCCTGGCGGGCGAGTTCGTGCTCCAGAGCGTGGCGGATCTCGTCGGCGCGATAGCCGGCATCGACGGTCTGGCCGCCGCCGCTCTCCAGGACCAGGAAGGTATCCAGGGTGCGGCCACCCGCCGTGGTGATGATGCGGGCGTCCACGATGTCGAGCCCGAGCTGGGTCAATGCGCTGGTGATGCGGGCGAAGATCTGCGGGTGATCCTCGGCATAGACGAAGATCTCGGTGCTGCCGCGCGAGGTCTTGGGGCGTACCAGGATCAGCGGGAGCGCGTCCGGTTCCAGCGGGAGCAGGGCCTGGGCATGCCAGGCGATCTCGTCGGCGGAATGGCGGAGGAAATACTCGTCGTCGAGTTCATCCCACAGCCGACGCGCCTGTTCCGGATCGAAGCCCTGTTGCTGTAGCCGCTCGAGCGCCTCGACGCGCGTCTGCCGGATCTGCTCGTCCATGTCCGGCGGGGTGTCCAGGCCACGATCGAGGACGTTGCGCGTGGCGTGGTAGAGGGTCTGGAGCAGGGCATCCTTCCAGCTGTTCCATAGCTCCGGGTTGGTGCCGCGGATATCGGCAATCGTGAGCAGATAGAGAAAGTCCAGGCGTTCGCCGGTGGCGACCTCCCGTGCGAAGCCGAGGACCACCTCGGGGTCCGAGATGTCCTTGCGCTGGGCCGTGAGGGACATCAGCAGGTGCGAGCGCACCAGCCAGGCGACCAGCCCGGCATCGGCGTCCGAGAGCCCGTGTTGCTGGCAGAAGTGCAGGGCGTCGTGGGCGCCCAGCTCGGAGTGGTCGCCGCCGCGACCCTTGGCGATGTCGTGAAACAGCGCGGCCAGGACCAGGCGTTCCGGCCGTTCCAGGCTCGCGTGGATGCGGTGCGCCAGGGGTTGTTCGTGGGCGAACTCGGGCAGCGCGAGCCGGCGCGCGTTGCGCACCACGTTCAGGGTGTGTTCGTCCACGGTGTAGGCGTGGAAGAGGTCATACTGCATGCGCCCGATGATGCGGCCGAAGGCCGGCAGATAGTTGCCCAGCACGCCATAGCGGTTCATCCGGCGGAGCTGGCTGGTGATGCCGCGCGGCGCGCGCAGGATGTCCATGAACAGCTCGCGGCAGACCGGGTTGCGCCGGAAGTGACCGTCGATCAGGTGGCGGTGGGCCCGGATCAGGCGGATGGTGGAGGCCCGTATGCCCTGGATCTCGGGGTGTTCCTGCAACAGGCGGAAGACCTCCAGCAGGGCCGGCGGGTAGATCATGAAGACCTGGTCGTGCGCGGCCTCGAGATAGCCACCCCGGAGCTGGAAGCGCTGATGGATGCGCACCGGTTCCTGCAGGTTTTCGGGGTCGTCCAGGATGGCCTCGTTGAAGTGCTGCAGCAGCAGCTCGTTCAGGCGCTCGAGGTCGTTGATGGTGCGGAAGTAGCGCTGCATGAACTGCTCGACCGCCCGGTTGTGGTTCTGGTCGACGAAGCCGAAGGTGTTGGCCAGCTGGCGCTGCAGGTCGAACAGCAGGCGGTCCTCGCGGCGGCCGGCCAGCATGTGCAGGGCGAAGCGCACGCGCCAGAGGAAGTTCTGGCCCTCCATCATCTCGCGGAATTCGCCCTCGCGCAGGAAGCCCAGCGAGACCAGTTCCTCGATGCGCTCGGCGCCGTAGTGGCGCTTGGTGACCCATCCGATCATCTGGATGTCGCGCAGCCCGCCAGGGCCTTCCTTGACGTTTGGCTCCAGGCGGTAGGCGGTCTCGCCGAAGCGGCGATGCCGGGCCTGCTGTTCCGCTAGCTTGGCGGCGTAGAAACTGCGCGAGTCCCAGATGCGATCGGGTTCGATGGCCTGGCGGAAGTCGTTGAACAGACCCAGATGACCGGCCAGGTAGCGGGCCTCGATCAGGTTGGTCGCAACGGTGATGTCGTCGCGCGCCTCGCGGGTGCAGTCTTCGATGCTGCGCACGCTGTGTCCGACTTCGATGCCGATATCCCAGAGGAAGGTGACGAAATCGCTGATGCGGTCGAAGCGGGCACGGTCGTGCTCGCCCTCGAGGATGATCTGGATATCGATGTCGGAGGCGGGATGCAGTTCGCCGCGCCCGTAGCCCCCGACCGCAATCAGGCACAGCCGGTCGTCATCGGCCAGACCCTTCTGCGCCCAGATCAGCTTGAGCAGCTCGTCGATGCGCCGGGCATGGCCATGGATCAGTTCGGCGATGGGCATGCCGTCGCGAAAGCCCTGGTACTGCTGCTCCAGGATGGCGCGGCGGCGGTCCCGGAACAGGGCGATGTTCCCCGGGTTGCGGCTCAGGCGCTGGTAGTCCTCGCCCCAGTCGGCGGTGAAGGCCGGGGTATCGAGTTCGCCGGGGGTGCTGCCCGCAGGATTCATTGCAACTCCGTGGCGTTGTTGGTGCGAATCGGCGGGTAAGGGAGGCGAAAAGCCCGGATCAGGCCGCGATCTCCTGGGGCGGGGTTTCGTCCTTGCGCAGGGTCAGGATCTCGTAGCCATCCGCGGTCACCAGGATGGTGTGCTCCCACTGGGCCGAGGGGCTGTGATCCTTGGTCACGGCGGTCCAGCCGTCCGCGAGGATGCGCGTATGCCGGCGTCCGGCATTGATCATGGGTTCGATGGTGAAGCACATGCCTTCCTCCAGCGTCATGCCGGTGCCGGGCTTGCCGTAGTGCAGGACCTGTGGGTCCTCGTGAAAGCCGCGCCCGATCCCGTGACCGCAGAATTCGCGCACCACGGAGCAGCGCCGGGCCTCGGCGTACTCCTGGATGGCGTGTCCGATGTCGCCCAGCGTGGCCCCGGGGCGGACCTGCTGGATGCCGAGGTACATGCTGGTGCGCGCCACGTCGATCACCCGCTGGGCCTGGATGCCGGCCTTGCCGATCACGAACATGCGGCTGGTATCGCCGTGAAAGCCGTTCTTGATGACGGTGATGTCAATGTTGAGGATGTCGCCGTTCTTCAGCTTCCGGTCGCCCGGGATGCCGTGGCAGACCTGGTGGTTCACCGAGGTGCAGATCGACTTGGGAAAGCCCCGGTAGTTGAGCGGGGCCGGGATCGCGTCCTGGGTGTTCACGATGTAGTCGTGGCAGATCCGGTCCAGCTCCCCGGTGGTTACGCTGGACTGCACATGGGGCTCGATCATCTCGAGGACTTCGGCCGCCAGGCGGCCGGCGACGCGCATGTGTTCGATCTCTTCGGGGGTCTTGATGGAAACGGACATGGGGGCTCCCGCCGCGGCGCCCGCAGGGGCTCGGCGTTTGGTTCGGGTAAGTGTCCTATGCTATAAAGCGCGCGCCTCGCTGGCAATTCGGCGGGGCCGGATGCCGCCCTTTGCGGGGCCGGTGTTCGAAACCTTAATCCACACACGTATCGGCACGGTCTGTCGGGTGCCCGCTCGCGAAGAAGATTCGGTTCGGGTTTCAGATCGGGATACGTGGAGGCTCAACCCGTTACAGGAGAAACCTCATGTCCCTCGTGACTATGCGACAGATGCTGGAGGCCGGCGTGCACTTCGGCCACCAGACGCGTTACTGGCATCCCAAGATGGCCCCGTACATCTTCGGGGAACGCAACAAGATTCATATCATCAACCTCGAGAAGTCCCTGCCGATGTTCAACGACGCGTTGAACTTCCTCGGCAAGCTCGCCGCCGACGGCGGCCAGATCCTGTTTGTCGGCACCAAGCGCTCGGCGCGCGACGTGGTCGCGGAAGAGGCACGTCGCTGCGGCATGCCGCACGTGAGCCACCGCTGGCTGGGCGGGATGCTGACCAACTTCAACACGGTCAAGCAGTCGATCAAGCGCCTGAAGGATCTCGAGACGATGGACGCCGACGGCAGCTTCCAGGTCCTGAACAAGCGCGAGGCCCTGAGCCGTCGCCGCGAGAAGGAAAAGCTGGATCGCAGCCTGGGCGGTATCAAGGACATGAACCGCATGCCCGACGCCATGTTCGTGATCGACGTGGGCTACGAAAAGATTGCCGTGGCCGAGGCGAAGAAGCGCGGCATCCCGGTGGTGGCCGTGGTCGATTCCAACCATTCCCCGGAAGGCGTGGACTACGTGATCCCGGGCAATGATGACGCGATGCGTGCCATCCAGCTCTACGTGGCCGCGATCGCCGACACGATCATCGAGGCCAAGGGCGCCGTGAGCACCGGTGGCGTGAGCGAAGAAGAGTTCGCCGAGCCGGCCGCGGCCGAAGGTTCCGACGATACCGCGTCGCCTGCCAACCCCGCTTGATAACCGGGACCGGCCGCCCGAGGCGGCCGGTCCGAGCATGATTCAGGAGCACCAACGATGCAGATTACTGCTGCACAAGTGAAAGAACTGCGCGAGCGCACTGGCGCCGGCATGATGGAATGCAAGAAGGCCCTGACCGAGACCGGGGGAGACCTGGAAGCGGCCGTGGAAGCCATGCGCAAGTCCGGCATGGCCAAGGCCGACAAGAAGGCGGATCGGGTTGCGGCCGAGGGCCGGGTCGAGATCGCCTGCGAGGGTTCGCAGGCCGTGATCGTCGAGATCAACTGCGAAACCGACTTTGTTGGCAATGACGACAATTTCCGCGCCTTCACCGGCACCTGCGCCAAGGTAGCGCTGAACACCGCAGCCGATTCCGTCGAGGGTCTGATGGCCGAGACCGTGGATGGCCAGACCCTGGAAGAGCAGCGCACCCAGCTGATCGCCAAGGTGGGCGAGAACGTCCAGGTGCGTCGCTTCGAGCGGATGAGCGCGGAAGGGGCCCTGGGCTTCTACCAGCATGGTGCCCGCATCGGTGTGCTGGTCGGCCTGAACGGCGGAGACGAGGCGCTGGCTAAGGACATTGCCATGCATATCGCAGCCAGCCACCCGGTGTGCGTGGACGAAAGCCAGGTGCCGACCGAAATGCTCGACAAGGAGCGCGCGATCTTCAAGGCGCAGGCCGAGGAGTCCGGCAAGCCCGAGAACATCATCGAGAAGATGATCGAGGGCCGGATCCGCAAGTACCTGGGCGAGATTACCCTGGTCGGCCAGCCGTTCGTGAAGGACCCCGATCAGACCGTCGGCCAGTTGCTGGAGAGCAAGGGTGCGTCGGTGTCCGGATTCATCCGCTATGAGGTGGGCGAGGGCATCGAGAAGAAGACCGAGAACTTCGCCGAAGAGGTCATGGCTCAGGCGCGCGGCGCCTGATCCAGCAGGATCCCGGGGCGGCCGCTTGAAGCGGCCGTTTCCGGATAAGAGGGCCAGAAAAAACTGGCAAGCGAGAATAACGAGCCCGAGATAAGGAACTCCATGAGTCAGGACAGCCAGCCCGCGTACCGGCGCATCCTTCTGAAGTTGAGCGGGGAGGCCCTGATGGGCCAGCAATCCTACGGGGTGGACCCGGATGTCCTGGCGCAGGTGGCCGAAGAGGTCTCGGAGCTCTCCCGCATGGGGGTAGAGGTCGGCATCGTGATCGGTGGCGGTAATATCTTCCGCGGTGCGGGTTTGGCGCAGGGCGGCATGGACCGGGTGACCGGTGATCACATGGGCATGCTGGCGACGGTGATCAACGCGCTGGCGCTGCAGGATGCGATCGAGCGGGCCGGGCGTTTCTCCCGCGTGATGTCGGCGATCCGGATCAACCAGGTCTGCGAGGACTACATCCGGCGCCGTGCGGTGCGCCATCTCGAGAAGGGGCGGATCGTGGTGTTCGCGGCCGGGACCGGTAATCCGTTCTTTACGACGGACTCTGCGGCCAGTCTGCGGGCGATCGAGATCAACGCCGATATCATGATCAAGGCGACCAAGGTCGACGGTGTCTACGATGCCGACCCGGTCAAGAGCAAGGATGCCCGACGCTTTGAACGCCTGACGTTCGATGATGCGCTGGAAAGGCGCCTGGGCGTGATGGATACCACGGCCCTGGTGATGTGCCGCGACAACGGCCTGCCGATTCGTGTAATGAACATGTTTGCCAGGGGCGACCTGCAGCGGCTCGTGATGGGCGAGGCGGTGGGTACCCTGGTCGAGGGATCCCGCAATGAGTGACGCCACCATCAAGGACGCGCGCGAGCGCATGGACAAGAGCCTGGAAGCGCTGCGCAACGAACTGTCGAAGATCCGCACGGGGCGGGCGCACCCCACGCTGCTCGAGCACGTGCACGTGGAGTACTACGGCATGGAAGTGCCGATCAACCAGGTCGCGAACATAACGGCCGAGGATGCGCGCACGCTGGCCGTGGTGCCGTACGAGAAGGACATGGTCGGGAAGGTCGAGAAGGCCATCATGACCTCCGACCTGGGCCTGAACCCGGCGAGCATGGGGACCGTGATCCGGGTGCCGCTGCCGGCGCTGACGGAAGAGCGCCGCCGCGAGTTGGTGAAGGTGGTGAAGGCGGAGGCCGAGCACGCACGGGTGGCCGTGCGCAATATCCGGCGTGACGCCAACAATGCCTTCAAGCAGCTGGTCAAGGACAAGGAGATGTCCGAGGACGACGAGCACAAGGCCCAGGAGCAGGTCCAGAAGCTGACCGACGACCACATCGCGAAGATCGACGCGATGCTGGCGGACAAGGAAGCCGAGTTGATGGAAGTCTGACCGGCGCGCACGATGCCGGTTATCGCCAAACCCCGCGATGGGCTTCCCGCGCATGTCGCCATCATCATGGATGGCAACGGCCGTTGGGCCGAGGCGCGCGGTCTGAGCCGATCCGAAGGCCACCGCGCCGGGCTGGAGGCGACGCGCAACGCCGTGCGCTTCTTTGCCGAACAGGGCGTTGGCACCCTCACCCTGTTTGCCTTTAGCAGCGAGAACTGGGCCCGCCCCCGGGAAGAGGTCGAGGCCCTGTTCGACCTGTTTGTTTCCGCCATCGAGGCGGAGCTTCCGGAGCTCGTCGAGCGGGGTATCGCGCTGCGCTTTATCGGGGATCGCGCGACGTTCCCGTCCGATCTTCAGGCACGCATGACCGAGGCCGAGCACGCCACCGCCGGCAATGATCGGATGTGCCTGGTGGTCGCACTGGGCTATGGCGGGCGCTGGGACATCCTGCAGGCGGCCCGCCGCTGGGTGGCCGACAGCGATCGCGGAGCGGACCCCGAGGCCGCCTTCTCCGGATATCTGAGTACGGCCGGCCTGCCGGACGTGGATCTGCTGATCCGCACCGGGGGTGAACACCGGGTCAGCAATTTCCTCTTGTGGCAGGCGGCCTACGCCGAACTGCTGTTCATCGAGACCTTCTGGCCGGATGTGACGAATACGGAGCTGGAGGAAGGGCTGACCTGGTACGCAAGCCGCCAGCGCCGCTTCGGGCGCGTGCCGGCCGCGGGCGACGCGGCCGCGCCGGGGGAGGCGACGGGTGCTTAGGCAACGGATCCTGACGGCGTCGGCCCTGGGCCTGCCGGCCCTGGCCCTGGTGGCCTGGGGCCCCAACTGGGCCGTGCTGCTCCTGGTGGTGCTGGTGCTCGGGCTGGCCACCTGGGAATGGGGCGGCCTGGCGGGACTGGTGGGCCACGGTGCCCGCGCCGCGCTGGTCGCGGCCGTGGGCGCCCCCGTGCTGGCGCTTGGAACTGCCCCCGCAGGGGCGCTGCACTACCTGATTCTGGGCCTGGCCCTGCTGTGGTGGCTGGTGATCCTGCTGGTGCTGCCGTTCTACCGGGAACACGAGGAGGGCGCGCGCGGCCGACATGGACCGCTGTTTGCGGTTGCGGCGATCCTCACGCTGGTGCCGGCCGGAATGGGCCTCGTCTGGTTGCACGCACTGGCCCCGTTGCTGGTGGTGTATCTGGTGGTGCTGGTGGGGCTCGCGGATACGGGCGCCTACTTCGCCGGCAAGGCCTTCGGCCGCAACCCGCTGGCGCCCCATATCAGCCCGGGAAAGACCCGCGAGGGGTTGTTCGGCGGCCTGCTCACGGTACTGGCCTTCGCGACCGTGGTGGCGATCGGGTGGGGGCTTGCCCCGATGGACGCGCTGGTCTTCCTTCTGCTGTCGGTACTGATCGGTCTGGTGTCGGTGGTCGGGGACCTGTTCGAGAGCATCCTGAAGCGCGAGGCCGGGGCCAAGGACAGTGGTTCCTTGCTGCCGGGTCACGGGGGTATTCTGGACCGGTTCGACAGTATGGTTGCAGCCGCCCCGGTGTTCCTGGCCGGGCTGTTGTGGCTGGCGCTGATACCGGCCTCGCCGGTGACGGGATAGCGCGCGCAGGCGCAGGTACTCATGAAGACGACGCAGCTCACCATTCTCGGATCGACCGGCAGTATCGGGCTGAGCACGCTGGACGTGGTGGCGCGTCAGCCGGAACGGTTCCGCGTCCATGCCCTGACGGCTCATCGCAATGTGGAACGTATGCGCGAGCAGTGCCTCCGGCACGCGCCGGACGTCGCGGTGATGGTCGATGCGGATGCCGCGGATGCCCTGCGCACGGCCCTGGCGGCGTCCGGTTCGCGCACGCAGGTGCGCGCGGGCTCGGAGGCCCTGGCCGAGGTGGCTCGCGCGCCGCAGGTGGACGCGGTAATGGCCGCGATCGTGGGGGGCGCCGGGCTGTTGCCCACGCTGGCCGCGGCGGAGGCGGGCAAGCGGGTGTTGCTGGCGAACAAGGAGGCGCTGGTGATGTCCGGCGCCTTGCTGATGGATGCCGTGCGGCGCTCCGGGGCGTGCCTGCTGCCCATCGATTCCGAGCACAACGCGATCTTCCAGTGCCTGCCGAACGGGTACGTCTGTGCGGAGCCGGTGACACCGCACGGCGCCCGCCGGATCTGGCTGACCGCGTCGGGCGGGCCGTTTCGCGATCGTCCGCTGGATAGCTTTGCCGGCATCACCCCGGACGAGGCCTGCGCTCATCCCAACTGGGAGATGGGGCGCAAGATCTCGGTGGACTCCGCAACGATGATGAACAAGGGCCTGGAGGTGATCGAGGCCTGCTGGCTGTTCGCAGTACCGCCGGCGACGATCCAGGTGGTGCTGCATCCGCAGAGTATCGTGCACTCGATGGTGGCCTATGACGACGGCTCTGTGCTCGCGCAACTCGGGAATCCCGATATGCGAACACCGATTGCCCATGCCCTGGCCTGGCCCGAGCGCATGGAATCCGGGGTCGAGCCCCTGGACCTTCTGACCATGGGCCGGCTGGAGTTCTCCGAACCGGAAGCGGCGCGCTTCCCTGCGCTGGGGCTGGCCTATCAGGCCCTGGAGCGCGGGGGGACGGCGACGGCGGTGCTGAACGCGGCGAATGAGGTGGCGGTGGAGGCGTTTCTCGCCGAACGCCTGGCGTTCAGCGAGATCCCAGTGGTGATCGCCGCCACTCTCGATGCCATCGAGGCCGAGCCGGTGGACTCGCTGGAGCGGGTGTTGAGCGCTGACCGGAAGGCACGCGCGATCGCCGGGGAGCAGGTGGCGAACGCACGGCAAGTGGTGTCATGACCTTTCTGACGAGCCTGCTGGCATTTGCGGTGGCGATCGGCGTGCTCGTGACCGTGCACGAGTATGGACATTACCTGGCCGCGCGCCTGATGGGTGTCAAGGTGCTGCGGTTTTCGGTCGGTTTCGGGCGCCCGTTGTACAAGCGCTACTTCGGACGGGATCGGACGGAGTTCGTGATCGCCGCGCTGCCCCTGGGCGGCTACGTGAAGATGCTGGATGAGCGCGAGGGGGCCGTCGCGCCGGAGGAGGTCCCGCGCGCCTTCAACCAGAAGGGTCTCGGGGCCCGTACCTTTGTGGTGTCGGCGGGACCCGCGGCGAATTTCCTCCTGGCCATCGTGGTGTACGCCGTGATGTTCATGGTGGGCGTGGGAGGGGTCAAGCCGATTCTGGGCGAGGTGGCGCCGGAGACGCCGGCCGCCGAGGCCGGGCTCGAGCGCGGGCAGGAGATCCTGCGGGTGGGGGATCGCGCGGTCGTGGACTGGGAGCAGGCCAACCTGCGGCTGCTGGATCATGCCGTGCGCGGCGAGGCCGTGACCCTGCTGGTGCGGGATGTGGAGGGTCGCGAGTTCGAGCGCGAGGTGGATCTGCGCGATCGCCAGGCGCTGCTGGGCGAGGGGCAGTTCCTCGACAAGCTGGGCTTGCGGCCGTATCGCCCCGCGCTGGAACCGCGTATCGGCGCGGTCGAGGCCGGGAGCCCCGCCGCGGCGGCGGGGCTGGAGCCGGGTGATCGCGTGCTGGCCGTGGATGGCGACGCGGTGACCGACTGGAACGACTGGGTCGAGCGCGTGCGTGCCCGTCCGGAGACGGACTTGCAGGTGACGGTCGAGCGGGATGGCCGAACCCTGGAGCTGCGCATGACGCCGGAGGCTGTGGATCATGAGGGCACGCGCATCGGCCGGATCGGTGCCGGGGTGGACCCGGATCAGCCGGCGGCGCGGGAGATGGCGGTCCTGGTGCGTCAGGGCCCGGTGTCGGCCTTTGTTTCCGGTGTCCAGCGCACGTGGGATGTCTCGGTCCTGACGCTCGGCATCCTGTGGCGAATGATCACCGGGGATGCGTCGGTTAAAAATATCAGCGGACCGGTTACCATAGCCGAGTTCGCGGGGGTCTCGGCGCTGATCGGGGTCTCGGCGTTCCTGGGTTTCCTGGGGCTGGTCAGTGTGTCCCTCGGGATCATCAACCTGCTGCCGATCCCGATGCTGGATGGCGGACATCTGCTGTATTACGCCGCCGAGGCGGTCAAGGGCAGCCCGGTGTCGGAGCGTACCCAGATCATCGGACAGCAGGTGGGGCTCCTGGCGATCGCGGGCCTGATGACACTGGCCCTGTACAATGATTTGACACGACTGTTCGGCTAGGCGTGGCGACGGGCCCCTCCGGATCGGGGGTCTTCGACGGGTCTGCCGAGCGGCCTTTTTCTGGCGGAGAGCATGGCGCGAAACAGCTTGAGAGGAATGGCCCTGATCGGCTTGCTGGGCCTGGCGGGGACGGCCTGGGGGCAGGCGTACGAGATCGAGGACATCGAGATCGAGGGGCTCGAGCGGATCACCGCCGGCACCGCGCTCAGCTATCTGCCCGTGCAGGTGGGCGATACCTTCGACGACAGTCGCAGTCCGGAGGTGATCCGCGAGCTGTTCCAGACCGGTTTCTTTGACGACGTCGAGATCGCGCGACGCGGTGACGTGCTGGTGGTGATCGTCTCGGAACGCCCCGCCATCAACGAGATCAACTTCTCCGGCAACCGCGACATCCCGGACGACGGGCTGCGCGAGGCCCTGAACTCCGCGGGCCTGCGCTCGGGGCGAGTGTTCAACCGGACCATGCTGGACCGTATCGAGAGCGAACTGCGCCAGCAGTACTTCGCCCGTGGCCGCTACAACGTCCAGATCGACGTCGAGATCGTCGAGCTGCCGCGCAACCGCGTGGACGTGGAGATCGACATCGCGGAGGGGCCGGTGGCGAAGATCCGCCAGGTCAACGTGGTCGGCAACGAGAGCTACAGCACGCGCGAGCTGACCCGCGGTTTTGAATCCGGGGTGCCCCGCTGGTGGGCATTCTTCAGTCGCCGCGACAATTACTCCCGCGAAAAGCTCTCCGGAGACCTGGAGCAGTTGCGTTCGCATTACCTCGACCAGGGGTTCCTGGAGTTCGACATCGACTCCACGCAGGTCACCCTGACGCCCGATCGCAAGGACCTGTTCATCACCATCAACGTGGACGAGGGCGAGCGCTACACGGTGACTGGCGTGGATCTGGCCGGCGAATTCGTCATCCCGCGCGAGGAGCTGGAAGACCTGATCGAGGTGGATATCGACGCGCCGTTCTCGCGCAGCCAGATCACCGAGTCGGCGGAGCGCATCAGCGAGCGGCTGACACGCGAGGGCTATGCCTTCGCCAACGTGAACCCGGTCCCCGATGTGGACGAGGACAACCGTGAGGTCGCGATTACCTTCTTCGTTGACCCGGGGCCGCGCGTGTATGTGCGTAACATCCGCATTACCGGCAACCAGAACACCGAGGAGCGGGTCTATCGCCGCGAGCTGCGCCAGATGGAGAGCGCCTGGTACAACGGCGCGCTGATCGAGCGCTCGCGGGTGCGCATCCAGCGCTTGCCGTTCGTGCAGAGCGTGAACGTGGAGACCGAGCGGGTCGCCGGTACGGATGACGAGGTGGACCTGAACATCACCGTGACCGAGCAGCAGTCCGGGGCCCTGTCCCTGGGGGCCGGGTTCTCGCAGAACCAGGGCCTGTTGCTGACCGCCAGTCTGACCCAGGACAACTTTCTCGGGACCGGGAACCGCTTCTCGACCGAGGTCAGTACCAGCAAGGTCAACCAGCTGTTCCGGATGAGCGTGACCAATCCGCACTTCACGCCGTCCGGCGCGAGCCGCGGATTCTCCGTGTTCTACCGGAAGATCGATGCCGAGGAGGCGAACATCTCGCGGTACTCGTCGAATCGCTTTGGCTTCGACGTGACCTACGGCATCCCGCTGTCGGAATTCGACCGCATCCAGGTCCGGCCCGGTTTCGAGAACATCGAAATCGAGACGGTCGAGGCGTCGGAGACGCGCATCGGGACGCCGGACGAGATCATTGACGAGCTGGACGAGTTCGGTGACTCGGCGAATCTCTACAAGCTGGAGACCAGCTACGTCCATGACACGCGGGACAGCACGACCTTCGCCTCGGAAGGTCGGCGGCACCGGGTCGGACTGGAAGTGGCGATTCCGGGCAGTGACCGCGAGTTCTACAAGCTGACGTACTCGGGCCAGGAGATCTTCCGGCTGTCCGATCGCTATTCCTTCAGTCTGTCGGCCGGGCTGGCCTATGCGGATGGCTACGGGGGCGACGAGGTGCCGTTCTACGAACGGCTGTTCGCCGGCGGCATTCGCTCCGTGCGCGGGTATGAGGACAACCGCCTGGGCGACCTGCGCCCGCTGCGGGATGGCCAGCCCGCGACGCGTGATTCGAACGACGACCCCTACGGGGGTCGCTTCCGGACCACGCTGTCCGCGGAGCTGTTCTTCCCGATGCCGTTTGCCGCCGACAACGACGCGGTGCGCATGAGTACTTTCGTGGATGCCGGGAACGTGTTCGATCAGGTGTCGGATTTCGATAGTAGCGAGTTGCGCGCGTCGGCCGGGGTCGCGGTCACCTGGTTCTCCCCGGTGGGGCCGTTGAGCTTCAGTGTGGCCGAGCCGTTCAACGACCAGCCGGGTGATGATCTGCAGCGCTTCCAGTTCCTGCTGGGGGCCAGTTTCTGAAGATGGTCGATGCAAACGATGCCAGGGCATCGGGAGGCGGTATGAGATCCGGGCTCGCCTGGTGGGTGATCGTGATGATGGTCGTCAGCGGGTGGCTGGTGCTGCCGGCGGCGGCGGGCGCGCAGAACGTGGCTTTCGTCACCATGAACCGGATCCTCGAGGATTCGCCGCAGGCCGAGGAGGCGATGCGCGAACTGGAGCGCGAATTCTCGCCGCGCGATTCCGAGCTGGTGGCGGAGCGCGAGGAGCTGCAGCGCCTGCGGGACCGGCTGGAGCGCGACGGGGACCTGATGAATCCGTCGGAACGGGCAGATCTGGAGCGCGAGTTCTCGCAGCGCTCGCGCGAGTTCCGGCGGGCCCAGGAAAGCTTCAGCGAGGACCTGAACGTGCGTCGCAACGAGGAGCTGGCCAAGCTCCAGCGGCGTATCAACGATGCCATCGTCGACCTCGCCCGCGAACGCGACATCGACCTGATCCTCACCGAGCGTAACGTGCTCTACGCCAGTGATCGCATCGACATCACGGACGACATCCTTGCCGCAATGCAGCGCGACTGACGGCGGGTATACCGCCCGGGAGCTGGCGGAAACCCTGGGCGGGCGGCTTGTCGGCGAGGGTGAGCGGCGGGTTGCGGGGCTGGCCCCGTTGGCCGCAGCCGGACCCGGGGATCTGAGTTTCGTCACCGACCCCGACCGGCATGCCGAAGAAATCGAGAACTGTGCCGCGGGCGTGATCCTGGTGCCCGCAACCGCGGACCTGCCTGTGTTTCCCGGGCGGTCCCTGATTGTGCTGCAGGATGTCTACCTGGGCTATGCGCGTGCGAGTCAGTGCCTCGGCGCTCGCCGCCGCTTGCGGCCCGCGGGCGTACATCCGGGTGCGTTTGTCGATCCCGGTGCTTCGGTGGCGGCCGATGCAAGCGTCGCGGTTGGCGCCGTGATTGGTGCCGGGACGGTGATCGGCGCGGGGGCCGTGGTGTCCGCGCATTGTGTGGTCGGTGAGGGCGTCACCATCGGGGCCGGCACCTTCCTGCACCCGCGCGTGACGCTGCTCGATGGGGTGGAGGTCGGGGAACGGTGCATCCTGCACAGCGGCTGCGTGATCGGCGCCGACGGCTTCGGCTTCGCATCGGCCGGCGGCAACGGCTGGGAGAAGATCGAGCAGCTGGGCCGCGTCGTGATCGGCTCGAATGTGGAAATCGGGGGTAATACCACCATTGATCGCGGGGCGCTGCAGGCGACGCGCATCGGCACCGGTGTGAAGATCGACAACCTCGTTCATGTTGCCCATAACGTCGAGATTGGCGACCATACTGCCATTGCCGGCTGTGTGGGCATTGCGGGGAGTGCCCGTATCGGGGCCCATTGCGCGATTGGGGGCGGCGCCGGGATCCTGGGGCATCTTTCCATTGCGGATCACGTGACGATCCACGCGATGACGCTGGTTACGCGCTCCATCGACCGGGCGGGTCACTACGCGTCCGGGGTGCCGCATCAGGAGGCGCGGCTGTGGAATCGCATGCTGGCACGGCTGCGACGCCTGGCACGTTAGGGGGGACGATCCCGTCCCGGGAACAGCCGGTTCTGGCCCATGTACGGGCGGAGAACCGATCGAACGTCGTATTGCACGTCCGCGCAGCGGTCCGTATGCGGCATCTCAAGAATCAGAAAAAGGACACCGGCGTGGATGACTTTAACGTCCAGGAGATCATGCGCTACCTGCCGCATCGCTACCCGTTCCTCATGGTGGATCGGGTGCTGGAGTGGGAGGCGGGCAGCTATCTCACGGGGATCAAGAATGTCAGCATCAACGAGCCGTATTTTCAGGGCCATTTCCCGATCAAGCCGGTGATGCCGGGGGTCCTGATCCTCGAGGCCCTGGCCCAGGCGACCGGGCTCCTGGCATTCAAGACGGAAGAGGCGCGCAACGAGAATCAGGACAAGCAGCAGCTCTACCTGTTCGTCGGCATCGACGAGGCACGTTTTCGGCGTCAGGTGGTGCCCGGCGATCAGCTTCACCTGCGGGTCGAACTCAAGCGGACGGTGCGCGGGATCTGGCGCTTCGATGCGGTAGCGAAGGTCGGCGAGGATGTCTGCGCCACCGCACAACTGATGTGTTCCGGCCAGGAAATTCCGGCGTGATTGATCCGCGGGCCGACGTCCACCCCAGTGCCGAGATCGACTCCTCGGTGGAGATCGGACCGTTCTCGGTGATCGGTGCCAACGTGAAGATCGGCGCCGGGACCCGGGTCGGGCCGCACGTGGTGATTAACGGGCCCACGGAGATCGGGCGCGACAACCGGATCTTCCAGTTCTCCTCGCTCGGGGAGGAGCCGCAGGACACCAGCTATCGCGGCGAGCCGACCCGGCTGGTGATCGGTGACCGCAACGTGATCCGCGAATCGGTGACGCTGCACCGGGGCACCGAGAAGGGGCTGGGCGAAACGGTGATCGGGCACGACAACCTGATCATGGCGTACGTGCACATCGCCCACGACTGCACCATTGGCAACAGCATCATCTTCTCCAACGCCACTTCGCTGGCCGGGCATGTGGAGATCCAGGATCACGCAACACTGGGGGGGTTCACCCTGGTGCATCAGTTCTGCCGGGTGGGGACCTATGCCTTTACCAGCATGGGGGCGGCCCTCAACCGTGACCTGCCGCCGTACTGCCTGGCGAGCGGAAACTACGCGCGTCTGATCGGGATCAACAAGGTGGGGCTCAAGCGCAATGGCTTTTCCAACGAGGCCATCCAGGCGCTCCATCGGGTATTCATTCAGGGCATGCGCGGCCGGGCCGGCCGCGAGAGCCACCTCGACACGATGTTCGAGGAGACCGATGTCCCCGAGGTGCGCAACCTGATCGGGTTCGTCCGTGGCAGCCGGCGCGGCATCCTGCGCGGCGGCCGCCCCCACTGACCTTTGCGCTCCAACTCCCTCGGTCATGGAACCACAGTGGACACGGAGTGCACGGAGAAGGGCAAAGGCGATTCACAGGAAGGTCGGAAGGGGCGAAGAAATTCCGATTCAGATGGTTTCAGTAAACGGGCCTTTCTGGCGGGCCGTTGCTGTAACCGCAAAGTGAATGGGCCATCACCGGTATGTGATCCGGGGGCGACCCATTCGTCATTTTGGGTCACAAAGCGACGTGGCGAACGGCGAGGGCGCCCCGTCTCACGGAACATAGTCGCGCTACGTTCGCAGCCACGCTCCCTCAGGAGCTCCCAGATGCCCCCGAGCCCACCGGCGCCTCACCCCTGTAACCCCTTCCTGCCTTCCCAGCTTCCTGTATACCGCCTTTGACCTTTCCCTTCTCCGTGCACTCCGTGTCCTCTGTGATTAAATCAGCGTCTCCCTAGTCAACAGATGGCCGTGCTGGAGGAGTTCCTGCGCCATTTCGGCGACGCGGCGGTCGGCCCCACCATCCCCCAGGCGTTCTCGCACGCGGGCCAGCCGTTCACGCATGGCCAACCGTTCCTCGGGGTGTGTGAGCAGGCTCATGGCATCCCGCGCGAGGCGCTCGGGGCTGGCATCTTCTTGCAGGTACTCGGGTACCAGGCGCTCGCCCCCGACGATATTGACCAGGGCGATGTTCTCGAGGCGAACGAGGCGCGAGAACACAGCATGGCTCACGGCCCCCATCCGGTAGAAGACCAGCATCGGGGCCTGGAGCAGTCCGGCCTCGAGCGTGGCTGTGCCGGAGGCAATCAGCAGGAGATCCGCCCCGGCCATCAGGGAATGGGTCTGCGCATCACCTCCCACGAACTGCAGGGGCAGGTCGTCCCAGGCCGCGAGCTCGGTCAAGCGATCGGTCGTTACCCCGGGTGCCATCGAAACCACGAACCGTACATCCGGATGCGCGGCATGGATGCGCCGGACCGTGTCTACGAGCATGGGCCAGTGGCGCTTCAGTTCGCCGCTCCGGCTGCCGGGCAACAGGCCGACCAGTCGCGTCTCGGGCAGCAGGTCCAGCGTTTCCCGAATCGGTGTTTGCGGCGGTTGCACCCGGTCCACCAACGGGTTGCCGACATAGCGCACCGGTACGCCGGCGTTCTCGTAGACCTCGGTCTCGAACGGGAACAGGACCGCCATGGCGTCGACGCAGCTGCGAATGCGCTTGATGCGCCCGGAGCGCCAGGCCCAAAGCTGCGGGCTGACGTAGAACAGCACGCGAATCCCGAGGCGGCGGGCATGTGCCGCCAGGCGCAGGTTGAACTCCACGTAGTCGACCAGGACCAGCAGGTCCGGACGCTCGGTTTCGAGATGGCGGCTCATGCGCCGGAACAGCCGGCGCAGGCGCGGGTAGTTCACCAGCACATCGACCAGGCCGACCACCGCGAGCTCGGAGACGTCGATCAGCGTGTCGACGCCGGCGGCCCGCATCTGTGTCCCGCCCATGCCCGAGTAGCGCAGTCCGGGCTCGAGCGCGGAGAGCTCGTGGACCAGCCCCGCCCCGAGGGCGTCTCCCGAGCTTTCGCCGGCGCAGATCACCACATGCTGCGTCATTGCCGGAGCGGGGCTCCAGTCGGCGCGGGGCGGGGTGGCGTCATGCGAGGGCTTCGCGGATCTTCCCGCAGATCATGTCGATGGTCGCGTCCTCGAGTTCCGGGAACACGGGCAGCGACAGGCAGCGCGCGGCGATGTCTTCGGTGACGGGCAGCGATTCCGGGCGATTCTTCAGGTCGGCGAAGGCCTTCTGCTGGTGCAGGGGCACTGGGTAGTAGATCGCGCAGGCGACCTCGGCGGCCTTGAGGGCCTCCATGATGGTATCGCGGTGATCGGTCAGCAGCGTGTACTGATGGTAGACGTGGGTCCCGATACCGTCCTCGAAGGGCACCTCCACGGGCAGGCCGGCCAGGCCGTCGCGGTAGCGCGCGGCGACCCGGCGGCGCTCCGCGTTGTAGGTATCGATGTGCGGCAGCTTCACCCGAAGGATCGCGGCCTGCATCTCGTCCAGCCGGCTGTTGTAGCCGATCTCGTCGTGGTAGTAGCGCTCGCTGGAACCGTGATTGCGCAGACGGCGCAGGGCCTCGGCGGACGACGGGCAGCTGGTGGTGACCAGGCCGCCGTCGCCGAAGGCCCCGAGGTTCTTGCTGGGGAAGAACGAGAAGCAGCCGAAGGCATTGCCCGCACCGGTCTGCACGCCGTCGACCGTCGCGCCAAAGGACTGCGCACAGTCCTCCACGATCATCACCTTGTGCTTCTCGGCGATGGCCTGCAGGCGTGGCATGTCGGCTGGCTGGCCGAACAGGTGCACCGGCAGGATCGCCCGGGTGCGTTCGGTGATCGCAGCCTCTACCTGATCCGGATCGATGTTGAAGGTGCGCGGGTCGATGTCCACAAAGATCGGGTCGGCCCCGACGTAGCGGATGGCCTCGGCCGTGGCGATGAAGGTGAACGGGGTGGTGATGACCTCGTCACCCGGGCCGATCCCGGCCGCGGCCAGGGCCAGATGCAGGGCATCGGTGCCCGACGCGCAGGTGATCGCGTGCTCGACGCCGAGGTAGTCGGCCAGTTCCTGTTCCAGGGTCTGCACATTGGGGCCCAGGATGAAACGGGCGCCGGCCAGCACGTCCTGAAGGGCGGCATCGATTTCGGGGCGCAGGCTCTGGTACTGGCGCTGCAGGTCGACCATCGGGATCACGGCTTGACTCCTGTGGGGTTCGCATCGAGGTGGCTGTGCGGGCCGTCGGCCCGGCTCATGATGTTCAGGTTTTCATAGACCAGGTCGGTGATGCGGCTGGCCGTCTCCAGAGCGCGCTGGCCGTCGCGGCCGCTGACGACGACCGGACCCTGGCCGCGGACCGCGGCCACGAAAGCCTGGATCTCGGCGAGCAGGGCATCGGCCTCGTCGAACACGCTCTCCTCGCGATGGATGGCCGGGGCGCCGGTCTCCGGATCGGGGTCACCGATATGGTTCAGCGACAGGATGCGATTCTGGAAGTCGACGGATGCGTAGGCATGCGACTGGAAGATGCGCATGCGGCGCTCGGACTTGGTGCTGATGCGGCTGGAGGTGACATTGGCGACGCAGCCGTTCGCGAACTCCAGGCGGGCGTTGGCGATGTCGATGTCGCCGGTCAGCACCCGGGCACCGGAGGCGCGGATCTCGGTCAGCGGCGCGTCCACCAGCGACAGGATGATGTCGATGTCGTGGATCATCAGGTCCAGGACGACCGAGACATCGGTGGCGCGCGGCTTGTAGGGCGCCAGGCGGTGGGACTCGATGAATCGGGGATGCAGCGGGCTCTCGGTCAGTCGGCGCAGGGCGGCATTGAAGCGTTCCAGATGCCCGACCTGGAGTACCACGCCCTGCTTCTCGGCGATCCGGTTCAGGGCCTCGGCCTGCTCCAGGGTCGCGGTGATGGGCTTCTCCACGAGCACGTGGCAGCCGGCCTCGAGGAAATCGCGGGCGATGTCGTAGTGAAGGGTGGTGGGGGCGGCGATGGAGACCGCATCGACCTGCCCGATCAGGGCGCGATGATCGGTCTCCGCGCGGCAGTCGTTGTCGGCCGCCACGCGTTGGGCGGTTTCGGGGTCGGCGTCGACCACGGCCACCAGCTCGGTATCCGGCAGCGCAGCGTACTTGGCGGCATGCCATCTGCCGAGGTGGCCCACGCCGATGGCGGCGCAGCGTAACGGGGATTGGGACATGGGTAGGCTCGGATCCGGAGGGGGTGTGCTAGGATTTTCGGCGCTATTGTAACGGATCCCCGGCGCGGCGCATGGTCGTGTTCGGATGATTGCCCGCAGTTCACCGTGGTGGAGACTCCATGACAGAGGCAGCGCAGCGCCACGTCGCCGGCGTGGACGAGGTCGGGCGCGGGCCGCTGGCCGGGCCGGTGGTCGCGGCGGCCGTGATTCTGCCGCAGGACTACGCCTGTCCCGGCCTGACCGACTCCAAAAAGCTGAGTGCCCGGCGCCGGGAGGCGCTGGACGTACAGATCCGCGCGGACGCGCTGGCGTGGTCGCTGGGGCGGGCCGAGGCCGCGGAGATCGACACACTGAATATCCACCGCGCCACTCTGCTGGCGATGCAGCGAGCCGTGGCCGGTCTGGCCCTGGCACCCGCGCACCTGCTGGTCGACGGGCGCTTTACCCCCGAGGGGCCCTGGACGGCCGAGGCCATCGTCGGCGGGGACGGTTCGGTGGCGGCCATCAGTGCAGCCTCGATCATCGCGAAGGTGGCCCGCGACGGCTGGTTGCGTGAACTCCACGGCGACTACCCCGAGTACGGCTTTGACCGGCACTCGGGCTATCCGACGGTGGCCCATCGCGAGGCCCTGGAGCGCCTGGGTCCGTGTCCCCAGCACCGGCGCAGCTTCGGGCCCGTAGCGCGTGCCATCGCCGCGCGGGAGCAGGAGGCCGGGGCATGAGCGAAGCCCATCCCGGCTTCGTGCACCTGCGGGTGCATTCGGAGTACTCTCTGGTCGACGGCCTGGTGCGGCTGAAGCCGCTGGTGAAGGCCGTCGTCGATGGCGGCATGCCGGCCGTCGCGGTCACCGATCATTGCAACCTGTTCGGGCTGGTGAAGTTCTACCGCGCCGCGATCGCACAGGGCGTGCAGCCGATTATCGGGGCGGACGTGCTGGTACGCGATGCGCGCGCCGACGGCAGCCTGGCACGGATGACGCTGCTGGCGCAGAACGATCCCGGCTACCGCAACCTGACGCGGCTGATCTCGCGGGCCTGGCAGGAAGGCCAGGAGAAGGGGATCCCGCGGGTGGACTGTGCCTGGCTGGACGCGGCGGCCGAGGGCCTGATCGCGCTGTCGGGGGGCATCGACGGGTTGTTCGTGAACGGTTCAGGGACCGCCCGCGCCCTGCTGGCCGAGGATCTGGAACCCTGGATGCGGCGCTTCCCGGGGCGATTCTATTTCGAGCTGGTGCGCTCGGACCGGCCGGGCGAGGAGGCCTGGATCGAGCAGGCCCTGGCCGCGGCCGAGGCCTTCGACCTGCCGGTGGTGGCGACCAACGATGTCCGCTTCCTGCGTCCGGAAGATTTCGAGGCCCACGAGGCCCGGGTCTGCATTCACGACGGCGTGACCCTCGATGATCCGCGGCGGCCGCGGCGCTATTCGGAGGCGCAGTACCTGCGTTCGCCGGAGGAGATGGCGGAGCGGTTCGCGGATATTCCCGAGGCCCTGGCCAACAGCGTCGCGATCGCGCGGCGCTGTTCGGTCAGTCTGACCCTGGGCGAATCGGTGCTGCCGGACTTCCCGGTGCCCGAGGGGTACACGGTGGAGGATCACCTGCGCGAGACCTCGGCGAAGGGACTGGCCGCCCGCCTGGAGCGCTTCTGCTTCGCGCCGCAGGAGGACTACGAGGCGCGGCTGCAGCGGGAACTGGACGTGATCTGCCAGATGGGGTTCCCCGGGTACTTCCTGATCGTGGCGGATTTCATCCAGTGGGCCAAGGACAACGGCATCCCCGTGGGCCCGGGGCGTGGCTCGGGCGCCGGCTCGCTGGTGGCGTATGCGCTGGGTATTACCGACCTGGATCCATTGCGTTACGAGCTTCTCTTCGAGCGGTTTCTGAATCCCGAACGCGTCTCCATGCCCGACTTCGATGTCGATTTCTGCATGGAGAAGCGCGACGACGTGATCGACTACGTCGCCGAACGCTACGGTCGCGACAAGGTGTCGCAGATCATCACCCACGGGACCATGGCCGCGAAGGCCGTGGTGCGCGATGTCGGGCGCGTGCTGGGCCATGGCTATGGCTTCGTCGACCGGATCGCCAAGCTGATCCCGTTCGAACTGGGCATGACCCTGCAAAAGGCCCTGACCGAGAGCGAGGACCTGAAGGCGCTGTACGACGAGGACGAGGAGGTCCGCGCGATCATCGACCTCGCGCAGAAGCTCGAGGGCCTGACCCGCAACGCCGGCAAGCATGCGGGCGGGGTGGTGATCGCACCCTCCGCGCTCACCGATTTCTCGCCGCTGTACTGCGAAGACGATGGCGGATCGCTGGTGACCCACTTCGACAAGGACGATGTCGAGGCGGTCGGCCTGGTCAAGTTCGACTTCCTAGGCCTGCGCACGCTCACCATCATCGACTGGGCGGTCGAGAACGTCCGCAAGATGGATGCCGAGGAGCGGGTCGACCTGGACGCGATCCCGCTGGATGATCCGGACACCTTCCGCCTGTTGAAGGATTACCAGACCACCGCGGTGTTCCAGCTGGAATCCGGCGGGATGAAGGATCTGATCAAGCGTCTGCAGCCCGACAGCTTCGAGGAGATCATCGCGCTGGTGGCGCTCTACCGGCCGGGGCCATTGCAGTCGGGCATGGTGGACGACTTCATCGACCGCAAGCACGGTCGTGCCCAGGTCGAGTACCCGCATCCGGATCTGGAACCGATCCTGAAGCCGACCTACGGCGTCATCCTGTACCAGGAGCAGGTGATGCAGATTGCCCAGGTGCTGGGCAACTACACCCTGGGCGGCGCGGACCTGCTGCGGCGCGCGATGGGCAAGAAAAAGCCCGAGGAGATGGCCAAGCAGCGCGAGATCTTCCTCGAGGGCGCACTCGGACGCGGGGTCGACGAAGGGGTCGCGACCTACATCTTCGATCTGATGGAGAAGTTCGCGGGCTACGGCTTCAACAAGTCGCACTCGGCGGCGTATGCCCTGGTCGCCTACCAGACGGCGTGGCTCAAGGCGCATTATCCGGCGCCCTTCATGGCGGCGGTGCTGTCCGCGGACATGGACAACACCGACAAGGTCGTCGGGCTGATCGAGGAATGCCGCAACATGGGGCTGGAAGTCCTGCCGCCGGACGTGAACCAGTCCGATTACCGCTTTACCTGCCGCGACGCGCAGACCGTCGTCTACGGCCTGGGGGCGATCAAGGGTGTGGGCGAGTCCGCGATCGATACGCTACTGAAGGCGCGCGGGCAGGGCGGCGACTTCCACGGGCTGGTGGACCTGTGTCAGCGGGTGGATCTGGGCAAGCTGAACAAGCGCGTGCTGGAGACGCTGGTGCGTGCCGGGGCCATGGACGGTCTGGGCGCGAATCGCGCGACGCTGCTGAACGATATCCCCATGGCCGTGGCGGCCGCGGAGCAAACGGAGCGCAACGCCAGCCTGGGGGTAGTCGACCTGTTCGGCGACCCGGCCGCGGCCGTCATCCCGGAGAGCGCGACCCTCGAGGAGATGGAGGATGACGAACGCCTGCGGGGCGAGAAGGACACCCTGGGGCTCTATCTGACCGGCCACCCGGTGGAGCGCTATCGGGCGGAGCTGCTGCGCCTGACCGGGACCACCCTGCAGGCCCTGGAGGCCAAACTGGAGGATCGCCCTGACGAGACGCAGGGCCAGAAATGGCGCGGCAAGCAGGAGACCGTGCGCATAGCGGGCCTGATTGTCGGCGTGCGCGTGCGCAACACGCAGAGCGGGCGCATGGGGATCGTTACCCTGGATGACCGCAGCGGGCGGGCCGAGGTGGTGCTGTTCAACGACGACTTCACCCAGTACAAGGACCGCCTGGAACCGGACGCGCTGCTGGTCGCGGAAGGCACCGTCACGCTGGACGACTATGCCGGGGGTACCCGCATGCGGGCGCGGGCCGTCTACAGCCTGGACGAGGCGCGCGCGCAGTGGGCGCGGGCGCTGCACCTGTGCCTGGAGGGCGTGGTGCCGGAACAGGTCGCCCACCTGCGAGGGCTGATGGAGGCGCATCGCGAGGGGCCCTGCCGTGTGCACATGTGCTACCGCCGGGATGGGCTGGAGGCCGATATCAGCCTGCCGGAGGGCTGGACGATTCGGCCGGACGAACGCCTGTTGCGCGGCATCCAGCAGTCGCTGGGGCCGGACTGCGAGGCGCAGGTGCTGTACGGTCGATAGACCGCTGCGCATCGGCACGGGAGCGGCGCGCGCCGCGATTGGTTACAATTCGCGTCTTTCGCTGGCCTCCACCAACAAGCCTTCGGGACTCTGCATGAATCCGGACTTTCTCGACTTCGAACAGCCCATTGCCGAACTGGAGGCGAAGATCGGCGATTTGCGCTATGTCGGCGACGACGCCGAGGTCAACATCCAGGAAGAGATCCAGCGCCTGGAGGACAAGTGCCGGTCGCTGACCGAGAGCATCTTCGCCAAGCTCACGCCGTGGCAGGTCGCGCAGATGTCGCGGCATCCGCGGCGTCCCTACACGCTGGACTACATCCCCGATCTGTTCGACGAGTTCGAGGAGCTGCACGGGGACCGCGCGTTTGGCGACGACCCGGCGATCGTGGGCGGGGTGGCGCGTCTGGATGGTCGCCCGGTGATGCTCATCGGACATCAGAAGGGGCGCCAGACGCGGGACAAGGTGTACCGCAACTTCGGCATGCCGCGGCCGGAGGGGTATCGCAAGGCCCTGCGTCTGATGGAGATGGCGGAGCGCTTCCGCATGCCGGTGCTGACCTTCATCGATACCCCCGGCGCCTATCCGGGCGTCGGTGCGGAAGAGCGCGGGCAGAGCGAGGCCATCGCGCGCAACCTGCGGGTGATGGCGCGCCTGGATACGCCCATCATCGCCACGGTGATCGGCGAGGGCGGATCCGGCGGGGCGCTGGCCATCGGCGTCGGGGACGCCACGCTGATGCTGCAGTATTCGACGTATTCGGTCATCTCGCCCGAGGGCTGTGCCTCCATCCTCTGGAAGAGCGCGGAGAAGGCCTCGGAAGCGGCCGAGGCGCTGGGAATCACCTCCGAGCGCCTGAAGGAGCTGGGGCTGGTGGACCGGATCGTGCCGGAACCTCTGGGCGGTGCCCATCGCGACCCGGAGGCGATGTCGACGCGCCTGCGTACCGCGCTCCTGGAGACCCTGGACGGCCTCGAGGGACTGGATCCGGGCAAGCGTCTCGAGCGGCGCTATCGCCGCCTGATGGACTACGGTGCCTTCCAGGAAGCCGCTTCCTGAGCGGGGCGCCCCGGCGCCCGATCCCGTAGCCACCGCGCTGCGGGCATTTCTCGAACCCCCTCCTGCCCGCCGGCGGGTGCGCATTGCCTTCAGTGGCGGCCTGGACTCCACCGTCCTGCTGCACGCGGCGGTGCGTCTGGGCATTCCCGGTCTCGAAGCCATGCACGTGGACCACGGTCTGCGGGCCGACTCCGGGCGCCAGGCCGAGCATTGCCGTGCGGTGGCCCGGGCGCTGAACTGCCCGTTCCGGACCTGCAGGCTGGAACCGCTTGATCCGCGCCCGTCGGGGCTGGAGGCCGCCGCGCGCGAGGCGCGCTACATAGCATTGCGCGACGGGCTGGAGGAGACGGATATCCTCCTCGCCGCGCAGCACGCGGACGATCAGGCCGAGACCTTCCTGTTGGCGGCCCTGCGCGGCAGTGGACCCGACGGGTTGCGGGGGATGCGCCCACAGCGACGGGAAGGGGCCACCTGGCTGGGCCGGCCGCTGCTGGACCTTCCCCGGGCGGCGCTGGTCGAGTATGCCCGGCGCGAGGGTCTCGACTGGTACGACGATCCGAGCAATCGCGATGCGCGCTTTGATCGCAATTTCCTGCGCCAGTCGGTCCTGCCGCTGTTGCGCGAACGCTTCGGGAGTGTGACCGGCCTGGCGCGGGCCGCCGGCTGGCAGCGGGAGGTCGCCGGTCAGCTGCGGACGCATTTCGCCGATCACATGGAGGCGGCACGGGACCCGGAGTCCGGTGGGCTGGACCTTGCTCACGTGCGCAGGCTGGATAACGGGTCCGCCCGCGGGCTGGTGCGGCACTGGCTGCAGGCACAGGGGCTGCGGCCGCCGGGTCACGCACGCCTGGGGGAATTCCTGCGCCAGGTGGTGGCGGACAACCCCGACGCCAGCCCGCGGGTGGAATGGGAAGACGGCTGGATGCGCCGCTACCGCGATCAGCTATGGGCCGGGCCGCGGCAGGAGGGGCGCGAAGGGCAGAAGCCTCCGCCCGATCAGGAGTGGCCCGCGGACCAGCCGGAACTGCGGCTCGCGGACGGGCGGCGCCTGACGCGTTCGGGCCTGCGGGAGCTCGGCGTCGCGCCCGATGCCCCCCTGACCGTTAGCTATCGCCGTGGGGGCGAGCGGGTCGCGACGCCGGCCGGCCACCGCCCGCTGAAGAAGCTGATGCAGGAGCGCGGGATCCCGCCCTGGGCGCGTCAGCGGATTCCGTTGTTGCGTCAGGCGGATGGCGTAATTGTCGCAGTCCTCTGGCCGGACCGAGCTAACGCGCGGAGTTGACGGAGCCGGCCGAATCGGACAATTCTTGGGCCGTCTTCATGGGTTTCGGGTGAGCGGCACGTGACAGGTTTCGCGGCACAGTGCGGGCGACGTACGGGCACGGCCTTGCTGGCGGCCGCGGCGCTTCTGGCGGCGCCGCTGGCAGCGGATACGTTAACGCTGACCACCGAGAGCTACCCCCCCTTCAATTTCGAGACCGAATCCGGGGAGCTGGACGGGATCTCCATCCGCGTGATGGATCAGCTCCTGGAGGCCGCGGGAGTGGACGCGGAGATCCGGCTGCTGCCCTGGAGCCGCGCCTATGCCGAGGCCCAGTCGGTCCCCGGTACCTGCGTCTTTTCAACGACGCGCACGCAGGAGCGCGAGGATCTTTTTACCTGGGTCGGGCCTCTGGTCGAGAACCAGTGGCATGCATTCGTGCTGGAGGGATCGGACGTAAATGCCTCGTCCCTGGCAGAACTGGAGCGTTACCGCGTCGGCGGCTATCGCGACGATGCCGTGGCCCTACATGTCGAACGTCAGGGGATTCCGGTGGATACCGCCCCCAATGATCGGCTGAACGCGCGCAAGCTGGCGGCCAACCGGATCGATGTCTGGGTGAGCGGTGAGCACCTCGCGCCCTGGTATGCGCGCCTGGAAGGGATCGGGGAACTCGAATCCCTGTTCGCGTTCAACGATACGGTGATGTCGCTCGCCTGCCACCCGGAGACCGAGCGCGGACCGCTGGACCGCATGCAGGAAGAACTGGATGCGATGCGCACCGACGGACGCTACGCGGCGATCGTCGAGGCCGTACTGAACAGCAATGGAGAGCGAGATGAGTGAGGCAGCCGAGGCGCAGGCGGCGTCATCGACCCTGATTGCCGAAGAGGTGCTGGGGTTTCAGCGCAACATGACCCGGCGCGGCATCATCTTTTCGTTCACCGGTTACATCTCCGAGGGCATCCTGAAGGCCCTGGGCGATGCGCTGCGCCAGAAGATCCGGCTCGAATCCACCGACACGAAGACCGTGAACCGGGTCTTTTCGGTCTTTGTCGAGCAGGTGCAGAACATCATCCGGTATTCGGCCGAACGCATCGAGCACGATGACGAGCCCCCCGTCGAGCTGAGTTCCGGGATGATCACGGTCGGTTCGGAGAACGGCCGCTTCTTCGTCATCTGCGGCAATGTCATCGGGCGCAAGGACGCCGACACCCTGGCGGCGCGCCTGCGCGAACTGGCCGCGATGGACAGCGACGAGCTGCGTCGCTTCTACAAGGAAAAACTGCGCGAGCCGCCGGACGAGGGCAGCAAGGGCGGCAGTATCGGCCTGATCGAGATCGCACGGCGGGCGAGCGAACCGATCCAGTTCGATTTTCAGCATATTTCCGATGCCCAATCCTACTTTGTCCTGAAGGCCTACATCTGATGGCAGTCGTCGAGACCATTGAACACGAGGCAACCGACCGGACCCCCGCGGTGCAGTTCGATTTCGCGGCCGGGCAGTACCGACTGTCGGGGGAGTCGTATCCGGAAGATGCGGCGAACTTCTACGGCCCACTGACCCAGGGGCTGCGCCAGGCAATCGAGGACCGCGCCAGCGACGAGGTGGAATTCACGGTGGAAATGATCTATTTCAATTCGTCCACCGCGAAGGCCCTGATGAACATGTTCCAGATCCTGGAAGACGGGGCGGAGGCCGGGCTGAAGGTCCGTATCAACTGGTGCTATCACGAGGATGACGAAACCATGGAGGAGTTCGGCGAGGATTTCTCCGAGGACTTCGAGCACGCCGACTACCGCATGTGTCCGCTGACATGACTGCCCCCTCTCGTGACGACTCCATGAACGCCTCCAGCCGGCCCCGCGACGGGCAGGAGATGGACGAGGGCCTGGCCGACTTTTCCCTGTTCGAGCAGGAAAAGGCCATCATGCAGCGTTCCGAGCAGATGCTGGAGGCGCTGGACGCAGTGGCCGACGGGGTGAAGGTGCTCGCCAAGGCCTATTCCGAGAGCTACCGCGCGCAGCGGCGCATGATGCGCATGAGCGATCGCATGCAGGCGGATCTCCAGGATGCCAACCGGCAGCTGCGCGAACAGGCCGAACACCTGGCCCAGCTCAACAATGCCCTGTCCGACGAGGTCCGCGAACGCGAGCGCCTGACGGCCGAGCTGGAGCGCCTGGCGCTGGAGGACGCCCTGACCGGCCTGTTCTCGCGCCGCCGCGTGATCGACTGTGTCGAGGGCATGGCCGACAGCGTGGGTGACGCGTCGCACTCGCTCGCGGTGATGATGCTGGATCTCGACGACTTCAAGACCCTCAACGATACCCATGGCCATGCCGCCGGGGACTTCGCGCTGGAAAGCTTCGCCGAGATCCTGCGCGGCGAACTGGGGGCGGAACAATACGCGGGGCGCATGGGCGGGGAGGAATTCCTCGTCGTGGCCGCGGATCTGGACGTCGAGGCCGCCCTGGCCCTGGCGGAACGGATCCGCTCGGCGGTGGAGAACGCCCGCCTGCACTGGAAGGACGAGCCGCTGTCCCTGGCGGTATCGATCGGGCTGGTGGTGACCACGAACCCCTGGCCGGATGCCGGCGAACTGGTCGCGCTCGCCGACGACCTGCTGTATCGCGCCAAGAACGAGGGGCGCAACCGTGTCATCGTGCAGACGCACGGCGACCACGGATGATGCCGGAGACCCGGCGCCGCAACCGGAGCCTCGTTGCCAAGCTGGCGGTCGCCACGCTGCTTGCTGCGCTTGCGCTCAGCCTCCTCAGTAGCGCCTACGTCATTGCCTCCGACTGGAATGCCTTCCGGGCCGAGACCCAGGCCCAGGTCGATCGTCTGCAGCGTCTGGTCGAGCCGCCCGCGGCGGAGGCCGCCTTTCAGTTGAGCGCCGATCAGGCCGACTCGCTGGTCCAGGGCCTGCTCGTCTTCGACGAGATCCGGCGGGTGGAGATCCTCGACGATTTTGGCAATACCCTGGCCGAGGACGAACGGGCGGCGGAGGCCGCGTCCGGGGACTGGGCGCAGTGGCTTTTTGGCGACCTGCGGGCACACGAGCTTGAACTAACACATCCGGGAACCCGGGGCAACGTTCAGGGCGTGGGGCAGCTGCGCATGGAGCTGGACCCCGGTGTCCTGGGGCGGATCTTCGTGGCGCGCCTGCAGACCGGGGTCGTGACCAGCGTGACCCAGGCCGTGATCGTCTCGCTGGTCGTCGTGGTGCTGTTCTACTTCCTCATGCTGCGTCCGATGCTGAAGATCTCCCGCGCCGTGGCGGATACTGATCCGGACCAGCCAGCCCATTGGCCCATGCCCCGCCTGGGACATCACGAGAATGACGAGCTGGGGGCCCTGGGGCGCTCGCTGGACCGCTTGCTGCGCGCCTTCCAGGAGGGGCTGGATGCGCGCGACGGGGCCCGCGGAGAGCTGAAGGCGCTGAACGCCGATCTGGAGCGCCGCGTGGAGGAGCGCACCCGGCAGCTGGAAGACGAAAAGGCCGAGACGGAACGGGCGATGGCCCAGGTGGACGAGGCAAACCGGGAACTGGAACGCAGTAACCGCCTGGTGGTGGAGAGCATTCGCTATGCCCGGCGCATCCAGACCGCGATGCTGCCGGACAAGCACGCCCTGGACGGACATCTGGACGAGGTGCAGATCTACTGGGAGCCGCTGCACCTGGTCGGCGGGGACTATTTCTGGGTCGAGGCCATCGACGGCCACAGCATCCTGGTGGTGGCGGACTGTACCGGGCATGGCGTCCCGGGGGCGTTCATCACGCTGGTGGTGGCGTCGGCGCTGGACCGGATCCTGCACGAACACCGTCTGCTGGAACCCTCCGCGATCCTGCGCGAGATGGACCGGCTGGTGCGTTCACGGCTGCGTCAGGACGGTCAGGATTCGGATTCGGATGACGGGCTGGAGGCCGCGGTATGCGTCTATCGGCCGGAAGACCGGATGCTGGCCTTCGCCGGGGTCGGGCTGCCCCTGATGATCGAACGCGGCGGCGAGATCGAGGAGATCCGCGGCGTGCGCGGGGGGCTCGGCTACCGCAGCCTGGAGCCCGCGCAGCCGGTCGACCACGAGGTGCCGGTGGAGCCGGGAACCGAATTCTTCCTGATCACCGACGGTGCGCATGATCATGTCGGGGGCGAGCCGCCACGCTTGTTCGGGCGCCGTCGGCTGCGCCAGGTCCTGGCCGAGAAGAGTGGCCGCGATCTGTCCGCCAAGATCGACGCTGTCGTGCGTGTGCTGGAGGATTATCGCGACGGAGAACCCCGGCGCGACGACATGACCCTGGTGGCCTTCCGCCCGCTGGCACGGGGTTCCCGGAACGAGGTGTTGCCCCCGCCTTCCGATTGAGCAGGGGCGGGTGCTCTGGTACTCTTTCAGGCGTTTTCCGCCCACCCCGCGTGCCAGGTTCGCGCCGGGACGGGGCGCTTGTCAGCTCCCAGCCAGGTTTCCCGCATGACGCGTTTTGTTTTCATCACCGGAGGCGTGGTCTCGTCTCTGGGCAAAGGTATTGCATCCGCCTCGCTGGGGGCGATCCTCGAGGCCCGCGGGCTCAAGGTGACCCTGCTCAAGCTGGATCCGTACATCAACGTCGATCCGGGCACCATGAGCCCGTTTCAGCACGGCGAGGTCTTCGTCACCGACGACGGCGCCGAGACCGACCTGGACCTGGGGCATTACGAGCGCTTCGTGCGCATCCGTACCTCGCGGCGCAACAACTTCACCACCGGCCAGATCTACGAGAACGTGATCCGCAAGGAACGCCGCGGGGACTACCTCGGCGGTACCGTGCAGGTGATCCCGCATATCACGGACGAGATCAAGC
Source organism: Thioalkalivibrio sp. ALE9 (assembly GCF_000377445.1). Taxonomy (NCBI): domain Bacteria; kingdom Pseudomonadati; phylum Pseudomonadota; class Gammaproteobacteria; order Chromatiales; family Ectothiorhodospiraceae; genus Thioalkalivibrio; species Thioalkalivibrio sp. ALE9. The sequence continues at coordinate 23,563 of NZ_KB898134.1, read as the reverse complement.
GCTCCATCCACGAAGGGGCGGGCGATGCCGACATCGCGCTGATCGAGATCGGCGGTACCGTGGGCGACATCGAGTCCCTGCCGTTTCTCGAGGCGATCCGCCAGATGGGCGTGGAACTCGGCCACGAGAATGCCCTGTTCATGCACCTGACGCTGGTCCCGTATATCGAGGCCGCGGGCGAGATCAAGACCAAGCCAACCCAGCACTCGGTCAAGGAACTGCGTTCCATCGGGATCCAGCCGGATATCCTGCTGTGCCGCTCGACCCAGGCAATCCCGGACGGCGAGCGGCGCAAGATCGCGCTGTTCACCAACGTCGAGGAGAAGGCGGTCATCTCGGCGGTGGACGTGGACAACATCTACAAGATCCCGCTCTGGCTGCATTCGCAGAAGCTCGACGAGATCGTGCTGCGCAAGCTGCATATCGAGGCGCCGCAGGCGGACCTCTCGGACTGGAAACACGTGGTCAATGCCATGGAGTTCCCGGAGTCGGAGATCACCGTCGGCATGATCGGCAAGTACGTGGACCTGACCGAATCCTACAAGTCCGTCAACGAGGCCTTGACCCATGCCGGAGTCCAGGTCGGCACTCGGGTCCGGATCCGCTATCTCGACTCGGAGAAACTGGAAGGCGCCGAGAACGAGGCCGCACGGGAACTCGAGGGCCTGGATGCCATCCTGGTGCCGGGCGGCTTCGGCGAGCGCGGCGTGGAGGGCAAGATCGCCGCGGTGCGCTACGCACGCGAACACGACGTGCCCTATCTCGGGATCTGCCTCGGCATGCAGGTCGCGGTGATCGAGTTCGCGCGCGATGTCGCGTGCCTGGAAGGCGCGCACAGCACCGAATTCGCGCCCGATACCCCGCATCCGGTGATCGCGCTCATTACCGAGTGGCAGGATCAGGAAGGCCGTATCGAGCGGCGCGATGCCGACAGCGACCTGGGCGGCACCATGCGCCTGGGGGCCCAGAGTGCGCGGCTGTCGTGTGGTTCGCGCATTGCCGAGGCCTATGGTCGCGAAAAGGTGGAAGAACGCCACCGCCATCGCTTCGAGTTCAACAACGCCTACCGCGAACGGCTGGAGGCGGCCGGGCTGCGCATCTCGGGCGTGTCGGAATCCGGCGAACTGGTGGAGGCCGTGGAACTCCCGGGGCATCCGTGGTTTGTCGGCTGCCAGTTCCACCCGGAGTTCACCTCCACGCCGCGCGATGGCCACCCGCTGTTCACCGGTTTTGTGCGTGCCGCCCGGGACTACCAGGAAGCGCGCGAACCCGAAACCACCACGGCGCTGACGGAATAGGGCGCCGACACACGATTTATCGCGGCCGCGCCCGGAGGGTGGCGGCCGCCGTACAGGACAGGACATGCAGCTTTGTGGTTTTGAAGTCGGCCTCGACCGGCCCTTTTTTCTGATTGCCGGACCCTGCGTCATCGAGTCCGAGGCCATGGCGCTGGAGACGGCCGGGGCCCTGAAGGCGATGGCGGATGACCTGGGCATCCCGTTCATCTACAAGTCGTCGTTCGACAAGGCCAACCGGTCGTCCACCCGGAGCTTCCGCGGCCTGGGCATGGCCGAGGGTCTGCGCATCCTCGACAAGGTGAAATCGGAGATCGGCGTGCCGGTACTGACTGACGTGCACGAGGACACGGCGCTGGACGAGGTCGCCAGCGTAGTGGATGTATTGCAGACGCCGGCGTTCCTCTGCCGTCAGACCAACTTCATCCAGAATGTGGCGCGCCAGGGGCGTCCGGTGAATATCAAGAAGGGCCAGTTCCTCGCACCCTGGGACATGGGCAATGTCGTCGACAAGGCGCGCGAGGCGGGCAATGACCAGATCATGGTCTGCGAGCGCGGGGTTTCGTTCGGCTACAACACCCTGATCTCCGACATGCGCGGCCTGGCCCAGATGCGCCAGACCGGCTGCCCGGTAGTCTTCGACGCGACCCATTCGGTGCAGCAGCCGGGTGGGCAGGGCGCGTCCTCCGGTGGCCAGCGCGAGTTCGTACCGGTGCTCGCGCGCTCCGCGGTGGCGGCCGGGGTCTCCGGGCTGTTCATGGAGACCCACCCGGATCCCGAGAGGGCCCTGTCGGATGGCCCCAATGCGTGGCCGCTGCCAAAGATGGCCGAGCTGCTGCAGACGCTGAAGGCGCTGGACGCCGCGACCAAGGCGCAGCCGTTCGCGGAGGCGGAATACGGCCTCGGCTGACCCCCGATTTTTCGATAATGCGTCCCGGGCGGCTCCGTCCGGGCGGGTACTTTTCAAGGAGAGAGCATGTCCCAGATTGCGGAGATTCACGCCCGCGAGATCATCGACTCCCGGGGCAACCCGACGGTCGAGGCCGATGTTGTCCTGGATTCCGGCGCCATGGGGCGCGCGGCGGTCCCGTCCGGTGCCTCCACGGGGGCCCGCGAGGCCCTGGAGCTGCGCGATGACGAGAAGCGCTACGGGGGCAAGGGCGTACTGAAGGCGGTGAGCCACGTGAACGGCGAGATCCGCGACGCGCTGCGCGGCATGGAGCTCGACCAGACCGCGGTGGATCGCCGCATGCTGGAACTGGACGGCACCGAGAACAAGTCGCGCCTGGGGGCGAACGCCCTGCTGGCCGTCTCCATGGCGACCTCGCATGCCCTCGCGGCCGATCGCGAGCAGCCGCTGTTCGAGACGCTGGGCGGGGAAGACGCCACGCTGCTGCCGGTGCCGATGATGAACATCATCAATGGCGGGGCCCACGCGGACAACAGCGTGGATATGCAGGAGTTCATGATCCTGCCGGTGGGCGCGGACTCGGTGCGCGAGGCGGTGCGCTACGGCGCCGAGGTCTTCCATGCGCTGAAGAAGGTCCTGGCCAAGCGCGGCCTGGCCACGGCGGTGGGCGACGAGGGTGGCTTCGCCCCCGATCTGCCGTCCAATTCCGCGGCGATCGAGGTGATCCTGGAGGCCATCCACAATGCCGGCTTCAAGGCGGGCGAGGACATCTGGATCGGCCTCGACTGCGCCAGCTCCGAGTTCTACCGCGACGGCCGCTACCACCTGGACTCCGAGGGCAAGGCCTTCTCGGCGGACGAATTCTCCGACTATCTCGCGCACTGGGTGGACCAGTACCCGATCCTGACCATCGAGGACGGGATGGCCGAGGATGACTGGGATGGCTGGAAGACCCTGACCGAGCGCCTGGGCAAGCGCGTGCAGCTGGTGGGCGACGACCTGTTCGTCACCAATACGCGCATCCTGCAGGAAGGCATCGACAAGGACATCGCGAACTCCATCCTGATCAAGCTCAACCAGATCGGCACCGTCACCGAGACGCTGGAAGCGATCGAACTGGCGCGCAAGGCCAACTACACAGCGGTGATCTCGCACCGCTCGGGCGAGACCGAGGACGTCACCATCGCGGACCTGGCGGTCGCCACTCGAGCCGGCCAGATCAAGACCGGTTCGCTGTCGCGTTCCGACCGGGTGGCCAAGTACAACCAGCTGATCCGGATCGAGGAACACCTGGGGAGCCGGGCCAGCTACCCGGGTATGTCGGCGTTCACCTTCGGGCGCTGAGGCGGTTGCGGGGCGGCCGTGTCGAGGATGCAGTCCGCAGCCTGCGGCGCGGTTCCTGTCCCGGGGCGTCCGGGCCTCGTAGAATGCCGGGCATGCCGGCCACTCGTAAAAGCCCTCGTTCCGTTGTACCCGCGCTCGGCGCGGTGCGCGGGCGAGGGCTTTTCTTTGGGTTCAAGTCGATGGAGTGCGGGTGATGCGCGGCCTGCTGATCGGGCTGGCGCTTGTGCTGCTGGCACTGCAATGGCCCCTGTGGCTGGGCGAGGGGAGCTGGCGCGACGTGCGCGACCTGCGCGAGCAGGTCGAGCGCCAGCGGGCCTCGAACGCCGAACTCGAGCAGCGCAATCAGGCCCTGGAGGCGGAGGTGCGGGACCTGCGCGGCGGAACCGAGGCGGTGGAAGAACGGGCCCGGCGCGACCTGGGGATGATCCGCGAGGACGAGGTCTTCTTCTTCGTGGTGGGCGAGGACGAACCCGCCACGCTGGACATCGAGCCGCTCCCCGGATCGGCCGGGCAGACCGAGCCCGGTCCCGACTCACGGGTGCCCGAGGAGGCCGAGCCGGCCACCGACACCCTGCCACCGGAGGATCCCTTTGATGGCTGACACCGGGGGCGCAGCGGCGCGCGAACCGGCCTTCTGGGCACTGATCCCGGCGGCCGGCATTGGCCGGCGCATGGGGTCCGACCGTCCCAAGCAGTACCTGACGCTGGGTTCGCGGACGATCCTGTCGCATACCCTCTCGATCTTCCTCGAGCATCCGCGCATTCGCGGCGTGGTGCTGGTGCTGGGACCCGACGTGGATCCCGACGCCCTGGATCTGCCGCTGGCGGGCGGGCGGCTGTTCCGTGCCGCCGGCGGAGCGGAGCGGGTGGATTCCGTGCAGAACGGCCTGGATTTCCTGGCCGACCGGGCGCACGAGGACGACTGGGTGCTGGTCCATGATGCGGCCCGTCCCTGTCTGCCGCAGGCGGATGTGGACCGCCTGCTGCGTGAGTTGCGGGATGACGCGGTGGGCGGGTTGCTGGCCAGCCCCAGTACCGACACCATCAAGTGGAGCGATGGCGGCGGCCGCGTGGAGCGGACGCTGGACCGGGAGCGGGTCTGGCGCGCCCTGACCCCACAGATGTTCCGGCTGGGGATGCTGCGAGAAGCGAATGCGCGCGCACGCGATGCGGGTCATGCGGTGACTGACGAGGCCAGCGCGATCGAGTTTCTGGGGCAGGCCCCGCGGCTGATCGAGGGTTCGGCGATGAATATCAAGATCACCCGGGCGGAGGACCTGGAGCTGGCCCGTCTCTACCTGATGCAGCAGGGCCGGCTGGAAGGACGGTTCAGCGCATGAGCGGGTTGCGCATCGGCCAGGGCTTCGACGTGCACGCCTTCGGCGAAGGGGATCACTTGGTCCTCGGCGGCGTGCATATCCCGTTCGAGTGTGGCTTCGTCGCGCATTCGGACGGCGACGTGCTGCTGCATGCGATCTGCGATGCCCTGCTCGGCGCCGCTGCGCTGGGCGATATCGGGCAGCACTTTCCGGATACCGATCCCGCGTTCCGCGGCGCGGACAGCCGCGCCCTGCTGCGGGAGGTCCTCCAGCGCGTCGCGGCGGCCGGCTGGCGCCCGGTCAACATCGACTCCACCGTGATCGCGCAGGCGCCGAAGCTGGCGCCGCACGTCCCCGCCATGCGCGATCATATCGCCGCGGATACCGGCCTGGTGCCCGAGGCCGTCAGCGTGAAGGCCACGACGACCGAACATCTCGGGTTCACCGGGCGCAAGGAGGGCGTGGCGGCGCAGGCAATCGTGCTGCTGGAACCGGCCTCGGGGATGCTGCGGGTATGACCGGGGCCGGGCGCGGAACTGCGGGAGTCCTCGGCCTGCATCACGCCAGCCTGGTCATTGCGGACGTTCAGGCCGCGCGCGAGTTCTACGGGCACCACCTTGGGCTGGCGCCGCTGGAGCGGCCCGAACTCGGATTTCCGGGGCTGTGGTACGACCTCGGCAACGGCCAGGCCCTGCACCTGCTGCGGGTGCCGAACCCGGACCCGACCGAGCGTGCGGTACGGTGTGGGCAGGACCGCCACCTGGCGCTGCGCGTGGATGAGCTGGAGACCTTCGCCGCGCGGCTGGAGGCCGCGGGGTTTGCGGTGGAACGCAGTCGCTCCGGCCGCCCCGCGGCATTCGTACGGGATCCCGACGGCAACGCCATCGAGCTGATCGAGGACGGTGCCTGAATCGGCCAGAGAGAGTCGCCTCATGAGCGACGCGCGCTACATCCTCGCCCTGGACCAGGGCACGACCAGTTGCCGGGCCATCCTGTTCGACCGCGCGGGTACGATCGTCGGCGTGGCGCAGAAGGATTTCGCCCAGATCTATCCGCAGCCCGGCTGGGTGGAACACGACCCGATGGAGATCTGGGGTACCCAGATCGGCGTGGCGCGCGAAGTACTGGAGACGCGCGGCATCAAGCCCTCCCGACTGGCGGCGATCGGCATCACCAATCAGCGCGAGACCACGGTGGTATGGGACCGCGCCACGGGGGAGCCGATCGCCAATGCGATCGTGTGGCAGGACCGGCGTACCGCCGCGTTCTGCGACGGACTGAAGGCGCAGGGCCTCGAGGGCCTGCTGCGCGAGCGTACCGGTCTGGTCGTGGATGCCTATTTCTCGGCCAGCAAGCTGCGCTGGCTCCTGGATCACGTGGACGGGGCGCGCGAGCGCGCGGAACGGGGCGAACTCGCCTTTGGCACCGTGGACAGCTGGCTGATCTGGAACCTCACCCGCGGGGAACGTCACGTGACCGATGTGACGAATGCCGCGCGCACCCAGCTGTTCAACATTCACACCCTGGAATGGGATTCCGAGCTGCTGGAGCGGTTCGGGGTCCCGCGCGCGATGCTGCCCGAGGTGGTGGACTCGAGTGGCGTGCTGGGCGTGACCGGCGCCGAGATGTTCGGCGGCGCGGAGGTCCCGATCGCCGGCGTGGCGGGGGACCAGCATGCGGCCCTGTTCGGCCAGGGCTGTTTCGAGCCCGGCATGGCCAAGAACACCTACGGGACTGGCTGTTTTCTGCTGATGAACACGGGCGATACGCCGGTGGAGTCCCGGTCCGGTTTGCTGACTACCCTCGCGTGGTCGCTGGATGGCCAGGTGGAATACGCGCTGGAGGGCTCGATCTTCATCGCCGGGGCCGCGATCCAGTGGCTGCGCGACGAGCTCCACCTGATCGATGCGGCCGAGGATTCCGAGTACTACGCGGGCAAGGTGCCCGACGCCGACGGGGTCTACGTGGTGCCCGCGTTCGCCGGGCTGGGTGCCCCGTACTGGGACATGTACGCGCGCGGCGCCATCTTCGGCCTGACCCGCGGTACGCGCAAGGAGCACATTACCCGCGCCACGCTGGATGCGCTGGCCTACCAGACGCGCGATGTGATCGATGCCATGGCGCAGGATGCCGGGATCGGGCTGAAGGCGTTGCGGGTCGACGGCGGGGCCGTGGCCAACAACCTGATGATGCAGTTTCAGGCCGACATGCTCGGGGTGCGGGTGGAGCGCCCGGCGGTGACCGAGTCCACCGCGCTGGGGGCCGCCTGGCTCGCGGGGCTGGGGGTCGGCTTCTGGACCCGTGACGAACTGAGGCAGAAGGGCGCCCTGGACCGGGTGTTCGAGCCGCAGATGGAGGCGGCCACGCGCGATCGCTACTACCGGGGCTGGAAGAAGGCCGTGAAGCGCACGATGGGCTGGGCGCGCGAGGACGACAGCGACTCGACGCCGTAGCGGGTGATGGTCTGGGGCCTTGCCGACGCGGGCGGGGGCTTCGCGGGCAAGCCCGCTCCGACGGTGATCTGGGCCGGGCTGCCTGTCGAAGGCATCGGCCCATCTGCAGCCCCCTGTGGGGGCCGCCTTGGCGGCGAAGCCCCTGCCAGGCCCGGATTGGGCCCGGGGCTCAGTCCATGCTGGCCGGCTCGGCGGCGAGCTGGCCGGACTGGTAGTCGCTGATGGCCTGTTCGATCTCGTCGGAGGTGTTCATCACGAAGGGGCCGTAATGCGCGATCGGTTCGCCGAGCGGCCGCCCCTTGAACAGCAGCACGCGGGCATCCTGCTGGGCGATCAGGTGGATCTGGGTCTGGCCGCTCCACACACCCATCTGGCCGGTTTGCAGGCCGATGAGCTCGCCGTCGAACACATAGGCCAGCACGCGGTCCTCGAGCTGCACGGCGAGCGACAGGCGATAGCCGGCGGGCAGCGTCAGGTCGGCCATCGCGGCGCCTTCGCCAATCTGCGCCAGCGGGCCCTCGGTATCCCCGGCACTGGTCTGCCAGGATCCGGCAATGGCCTTGAAGCGCAGCGGATCGTCGTCTTCCGGCAGGTGGCGCATTGCGTCGGCGTGCACGTCGCGATAACGCGGCGGGTCCATCTTGCGCCGGGCGGGCAGGTTCACCCACAACTGGAAGCCGTGCAGGCCCTCGCTGTCGAGCAGGGGCATCTCGGAGTGGATCACACCGCGGCCGGCGCTCATCCACTGGGCCTCGCCGGCCTCCACGCGGCCCTGGTTGCCCATGGAGTCCTCGTGGGTCAGGCCGCCATGGACCAGATAGGTCAGGGTCTCGAAGCCGCGATGCGGGTGGGCGGGAAAGCCGCCGATGTAGTCCTCGCGCGCGCTCGCTTTGAGCTCGTCCAGCATCAGGAAGGGGTCCAGCCCGCCACGAAAGTCATGGATGCGCCGAATCTTCACCCCGGCCCCGTCCTGGGTGGGATGGGAGGTCTTCACGCTGTCCGGCGGTGTCGGGTTCATGGCGTTCTCCTTCGCAACAGGTCTGCACCATACCGACCATGAAACGAAAAGAAAATTGCATCGTTTCCCGTCATGGGGCCTTTTGTCAGGCGGTGGACAGATCCCAGGAATCGGCAAACGCCTCCAGGCTCTCGATGAAATCGGGATCGTGTTCCTGACGGTTGATGGTCAGGTGCAGGACGACGGCCTGCGGGTCGGGCGGGTGCCCGGTGGTCAGCGTCCAGGCCAGGCCGTTGGGGCAGTCGGGCAGGGACAGGCGCACGCCACCGTTGATGACCTCGCGGTGCACCCGGAACTCGCCCCACAGGCAGTAGACCACGCCGGCATCGGGACCGTCGTCCTGGATCAGCGTGTCGATGGCATCACTGTGAGCGGGCAGGGCGGGGACGTTCAGCCGCCGCTGCAAGGTTTCGGCATCCAGGGTCGCGGGCAGATTGCGGAAGAATTCCATGGCGGTCACTCGTTGCGCGGCAGGAACACGGGCAGGCCGTCGACCTCGCCTACGCTCAGGCGCTGGTTGTAGAGGCGTTCCAGGGCACTGGGCACGAGCATGGTGGCGGTCGGGCCCCAGCATGCCTGGCCGTCGGGGAACAGCAGGAGCAGATGGTCGCAGTAGCGCGCGGCCAGGTTGACGTCGTGCAGGACCAGTACGGCGGCCCGGTGCGCCTGGGCAACGATGCCCTGCACGCGGTTCAGCACGGCGACCTGGTGATGCAGGTCCAGCTGACTGGTGGGCTCGTCCAGCAGGAGCAGGCTGGGGTCCTGGGTCAGCACGGTGGCGATGGCCAGGCGCTGCCGCTCGCCCCCGGAGAGCGTGTCCACCATGCGGTGCTCCAGGTCGGAGAGGTCCATCTCCGCCAGGGCGGCCCGGGCGCGGGCGTAATCCTCGGAGGTCTCGATGTCCCAGGGGCGCAGGTAGGGGTGCCGACCGATCAGCGCGGTCTCCAGCACCGTCGCGGGGAAGCCGTCGTGGTGGGTCTGGAAGACCAGGCCGATGCGCCGCGCCAGTTCCGCGCGGGGCAGGCGGGTGATTGCCTGGCCACGGACCTCGATGGTGCCGGCGCGTGCGGTCCGCAGGCCGGCGAGCGTTTGCAGCAGCGTGCTCTTGCCCGCGCCGTTGGGGCCCAGGATGCCCCAGCACTGCCCGGGGTCGACGGTCAGTTCCAGCGGGGCGCCGGGTGCGCGCCCCGGGATGTCGATCACCAGGTCGCGGGTGGCAAGCAGCGTATCCGGGCCCGGCTTCTGGTGGACGCTGCGCGCGCCCAGGCCCGGGGCTTCATGCGGCCGGCTGTGGGCGGGGGCGATGGGTGGACGGGGTGCCATCAGCGGCTCCGGTACAGCAGGAACAGGAACACGGGGACCCCCAGCATCGCGGTGATTACGCCGACCGGCAACTGCTCCGGGGCGATCATGGTGCGGGCGAGGGTGTCGGCCAGCGTCAGCAGGATGCCGCCGCCCAGCGCGGAGGCCGGCAGGATCACGCGCTGGTCGTTGCCGAAGACCAGGCGCAGCATGTGCGGCACGATCAGCCCGACAAAGCCGACCGCGCCGACCTGCATGACTGCGGTCGCGGTGATCAGCGCGGCGGCGACATAGATGCTCCATTCCACCGGGCGCACCGCCACCCCGAGTGCCGCGGCCTGCATCGGGCCGCGCGCGAGCACGTTCAGCGTGCGGCCCAGCGGCAGGGCGAGGAACACGACCAGCACCAGCAGGATCCAGGCGGGATAGGGGTTGCGCGCGTGGGACACATCGCCCATCAGCCAGTACAGCATGCCCGGTAGCTCGGCCGTCGGGCTGACTGCGAGCAGGAAACTGATCATGGCGCCCCAGCCCGCCGCGACCACCACGCCCGTCAGAAGCAGGCGCGTGGGGGTCCAGCTGCCGGTACCGTGTGCCAGGCCGAACACGATCACCGTGGACAGCAGGGCACCGGCGAACGCGGCCAGGGAGACGGAAAACATCGACAGGCCGGCGAGCATCGCCAGCAGGGCGCCGACGGAGGCGCCGCCGGAGAGGCCCAGCACGTAGGGATCGGCCAGCGGGTTGCGCAGCAGCACCTGCATCAGCGCGCCGGCCAGACCCAGCAACCCGCCTGCGGCAAAGGCCGCCAGGGCGCGCGGCAGGCGCAGCTCCAGCACCAGCGTGTCGTGCAGGCGGCTGCCCTCGCCGAGCATCACCGCCAGCAGGTCGCCGGGCGCGATCGCGACACTGCCGAAGGCCAGCGCGATCAGCACCGCCAGCAGCGACGCCGGCAGCAGGACCGCGGCGGCAAGGAGGAAGGCGCGGGTCACGAGGGGTCAGTCCACCCGGCGGAGTCGGGCCCGCTCGAGCTCCTCGCACATCAGGCGGGTGCCCTCGGCGATGCGCGGGGTATGGCGCTGCAGCAGGGACGGCGGGATGAAGAACAGGTTGTCGCGCTGGACCGCGGTCATGTCCTCCCATTGCGTCCAGGCGATGACCCAGTCGGGCCGATCCTCGCCCATGCCGCCGCCAATGATAACCTCCGGGTCGGCCTCGATGACCGCCTCGCGATCCATGCGCGGGACCAGCCGGTCCAGGTGGCCGAACACGTTCACCCCGCCGCACAGGCGGATCGCCTCGCTGATCAGGTGGTCGTCGTTCACCGTCATCAGGGGCTGTTCCCACACCTGATAGAACAGGCGTACCGGGTCGCGCTCGGCGTAGTCCTGGCGAAGGGTGTCGATCGCCTCCTCGAAGCTTCGCACCGCCTCGTCGCCCTGCGTCTCGGTGCCGGCGAGCTGTGCCATGCGGCGCATGCTGGCGGACACGCCATCGAAGCTGCGGGGCTCCGACACGTAGACGTGGAAGCCGAGCTCGCGCAGGTGTTCGATCTGGGATTGCGAGTTTCCGCTGCGCCAGGCAACGACCAGGTCCGGATCGAGCTGCACGACGCGCTCCATATCGATGCGGCTGTAGCCGCCCACGCGGGGAAGCATCTCCGCCTCCGGCGGGAAGTCACTGTGCTGGGTCGCGCCCACCAGCTTGTCGCCAGCCCCGACGGCGAACAGGACCTCGGTGATATGCGGGGCGAGGCTGACGATGCGCTCGGCGGGTTGTTCCAGCCGGACCTCGTGACCGTCGTCGTCGGTCACCGAGATCGGGTCGGCCAGTGCGGGCGCGGTGCACAGCAACATCGCGACGAGCATCGCGGGGTAACGTCCGAGGGCCTTGTAATCCATTGAAAATCCGAAGGTTGTGGAATTGATTGAAGGTGGAATCGAGGGTGGCCGCGGTACTGCGCGCAAGCCGCAAAAGCGTTTCATCATAGCAGCATGGGCAAGATGGTTTGGTGCCCAAATTGGTCGGGGGCGCGCCGAACGCGTATCATACGGCGGCTTGAATCAGGTGCCTGCAATGCGCAGGTGAAACGGGAAGCCGGTGCAAATCCGGCGCTGCCCCCGCAACGGTAAGTGAGCGGCGAACCACACCGCAGGCTTGGCCACTGTGCCCCCACGGGTCACGGGAAGGCGTCTGTGGCATCGGCAGCCGCCGACGCTCGCAAGCCCGGAGACCGGCCTGGTGATGACGCATCCTGCGATCGTGCGGCGGGCAACGATCGAGGGCACGGGCACCATCTGCGGTGCCCGTTCCTTCGTGGTTTCGCCGTGCCGTCGCCCCGACGGAAACGCATGACGAACCCAGACCCCAAACCGACAGCAGAGCATCCGAACGCGTTCGCCTCGGCCGAGCGCGAGGCGGTTTATCGCGTGATCGGGGAACGCCGCGACATGCGCCATTTCCGTCCGGATCCGGTGGATGGCTCTACGCTGCGCCGGCTGCTGGAGGCCGCCCACCGCGCGCCTAGCGTCGGGTACATGCAGCCCTGGCGCTTCCTGCGGGTAACCGACCCGGCCCTGCGCGAGGCCCTGCATGCCCACGCCGCGGACGAGCAGGCCCGCACCGCCGAGGCCTGCGGGGAGCGCGCGGCGGAGGTGCACCGCCTGAAGCTGGAAGGGATCCGCGAGGCGGGGGAGTTGCTGGTCGTGGCCCTGACCGACGGCCGCGAACGCTATGTGCTGGGGCGGCGTACGCTACCGGAGATGGACCTGTGCTCGGCGGCCTGCGCGATTCAGAACCTGTGGCTGGCGGCCCGCGCGGAGGGGCTGGGCATGGGCTGGGTCTCGCTGTTCGATCCGGACTGGCTGGCGCGGCAGCTGGACATGCCGGAGGGCGGCTATCCGATCGCGGTGCTGTGCCTCGGCCATGTGGAGCGTTTCTACGAGCGGCCGATGCTGGAGACCGCGGGCTGGGATCGCCGGCGGCCCCTGGAAGAACTGGTCTTTCAGGATCGCTGGGGCGTGCGCGGCGAGCTGGCAGCCGCCCCGGATGCGGCAGGCGCCGGAAACGGGGCGGACGAACGGACCGGATCCGACAGCGCATGAGCGCTTTCCTGATCCTGATAGGCGCCCTGATCCTCGATCGCTTGTTCGGCGATCCGCGGCGATTCCACCCGCTGGCCGGGTTCGGTCGGCTGGCGGCCTGGGCCGAGGCGCGCTGGCATGCGCCCAGTCGCCTGCGCGGGGCGTTGCTGCTCGCGGCGTTGGTCCTGCCATGGGTGGCGCTGGCCGCTCTGGGGGCGTCGCTGGCGTGGGGCTGGCTGCTGTCGCTGGCGATCCTGACCCTGGCGATCGGCTGGCGCAGCCTGGACGAACACGCAGAGGTGGTCGCGCGGGCCCTGGAGACGGATGATTTGCACGGTGCCCGCACGGGCGTGGGGATGCTGGTCAGTCGGGACACGGAGGCCCTGGACGTGCGCGGGGTGAGCGGGGCGACCATCGAGTCGGTCCTGGAGAACGGCAACGATGCGCTGTTTGCCACGATCTTCTGGTTCCTGGTCGCCGGGGCACCGGGCGTGGTGGCCTACCGGCTGGTCAACACCCTGGATGCGATGTGGGGGTACCGTAACGAGCGGTATGCCACGTTCGGCTGGGCGGCCGCGTGGCTGGATGACGCCATGAACCTGATCCCGGCGCGTCTGACGGCCCTGGCCTATGCCCTGGCGGGGCGCGGGCGGGACGCATTGCAGTGCTGGCGTGAACAGGCCGCCGGATGGAAGAGCCCGAATGCCGGGCCGGTGATGGCCGCTGGGGCCGGTGCGCTGGGCGTGGTGCTGGGCGGCCCGGCGCCCTATGGCGGCCAGCGCGAGTGGCGCCCGCGCCTGGGCATGGGCCGCCTGGCCGATGCCGCGGGCATTCGTCAGGCGGTGGCGCTGGTGGACCGGGCGCTGGCGATCTGGATGGCATTCATCGTGGTGGGGGTGATTGTCGTTGTCCTGTTCTGATCCGCAGAAGGCTCCCATGCCCGAACCCCGGGCGCTCGTGCAAGTGCACGGGGGTGGTGTGCGCCAGGCAGCAGCGCGCTACGGCATTCCGGCAACAGAGTGGCTGGATCTTTCCACCGGCATCAACCCGCATGGCTATCCCGTGGGCGAGGTCCCGCAGCGGGTCTGGGCGCGGCTGCCGGAACCGGAGGACGGGCTCGAGGCCGCGGCCGCTGACTATTACGGCACCGCGGCGCCTTTGCCCGTCGCGGGCTCGCAGGCGGCGATCCAGTTGTTGCCGGCGCTGCGCTCGGGTACGGCGCGCGTCGGCATCCTCGAACCCAGCTACAACGAGCACGCCCGGGCCTGGCGGGAGGCCGGACACACGGTACGCCCGCTAAACGGCGAGGCGATCGCCGCGGCGCTGCCCGAGCTGGACGTGCTGGTGCTGGTCCACCCGAATAACCCGACCGGGCAGTGCTTCGAGCGTGCGGACCTGCTGGCCTGGCATGCGGAACTGGCGGCGCGTGGTGGCTGGCTGATCGTGGACGAGGCCTTCATGGATGTGACGCCGGGGGCCAGTCTCGCGCAGGACGCACCGCGCGAAGGCCTGGTGGTGCTGCGTTCTCTCGGCAAGTTCTTCGGGCTGGCGGGCGCGCGGGTCGGGTTCGTGATCGCCGACGACGCGATGCGCGCGCAGCTGGCCGCCCGGCTGGGTCCGTGGGGTCTTGCCGGACCTTCGCGCTGGATTGCTACCCGGGCGCTGACCGACCGCGCCTGGCAAGCCGAGACTCGGAGCCAGCTGCAGGCGCGCGGCCAGCGCCTGGCGGAACGGCTGCGTGCGCACGGGCTGGCGCCCACCGGCGGCACCGCGCTGTTCCAGTGGTGCCGGGTGGATGATCCCGCGGGTTGGCAGGACCATCTGGGCCGGCAGGGCATCCTGGTGCGTCGATTCGATGCGCCCGGGAGTCTTCGGTTTGGCCTGCCGGGTGACGCGGCCGAGTGGCAGCGTCTCGAAGCGGGGCTGCAGCGGGCATGACGGGCACGACGCTGATGGTGCAGGGGACGACCTCGGATGCCGGCAAGAGCGTGCTGGTGGCGGGGCTCGCGCGGGTGCTGCACCGCCGTGGACTGTCGGTGGTGCCGTTCAAGCCGCAGAACATGGCGCTGAACAGCGCCGTCACCGCCGATGGCGGCGAGATTGGCCGGGCCCAGGCCCTGCAGGCCGCCGCCTGCGGCCTGGAACCGCATACGGACATGAATCCCGTACTGCTCAAGCCCAGCTCGGACCAGGGCGCGCAGGTGATCATCCACGGGCGGCCCGCGGCGGAACTGGATGCGCGGGCCTATCACGACTACAAGCCGGTGGCCCGCGAGGCGGTACTGGCGTCGCACGGGCGCCTGACCGATCAGTACGACCACGTGCTGGTGGAAGGCGCGGGCTCGCCGGCGGAGATCAACCTGCGCGCGGGCGATATCGCCAACATGGGCTTCGCCGAGGCGGTGGACTGCCCGGTGATCCTGGTCGCGGATATCGACCGGGGCGGGGTGTTCGCGCATCTGGTGGGCACGCTGGCGCTTCTGAGCGAGACCGAGCGTGCGCGGGTTCAGGGCTTCGTCATTAACCGCTTTCGCGGCGATATCAGCCTGCTGCAGCCGGGGCTGGACTGGCTGGAACAGGAGACCGGCAAGCCGGTGCTCGGCGTGATTCCGTACCTGCAGGGGTTGTATCTCGATGCCGAGGACGCCCTTCCGCGCGAGGCGGTGCCGGAGAAGGCTACGGATGCGCTGAAGGTGGTCGTCCCGGCCCTGCCGCGCATCTCCAACCACACTGATTTCGACCCGCTGCGCCTGCACCCGGCGGTGGATCTGCGTTTTGTCGGGCCCGGCGAGTCGTTGCAGCCGGCGGATCTGGTGATCCTGCCGGGCTCCAAGTCGGTGCGCGACGACCTCGCCTGGCTGCGCGGTCAGGGCTGGGAGGCCGCGCTGCAACGGCATGTGCGCTACGGTGGCAAGGTGCTGGGCATCTGTGGGGGCTTCCAGATGCTGGGGCGCGCCGTGCACGACCCCGACGGCGTCGAGGGCCGGCCCGGTTCCGCGCCGGGGCTTGGCTGGCTCGATATCGAGACCCGCCTGGCCCCCGAAAAGCGTCTGGAGCGTGTTCACGGGGATCGTGTGCTGGGCCGGGAGGCAGGCGTGGAAGGCTACGAGATTCATGCGGGCATCACGACCGGGCCCGGACTGGAGCGGCCGCTGCTGCATCTGGCGCACGGGCCGGATGGCGCGTGCAGCGAGGACGGTACGGTGGCCGGCACCTACGTGCATGGCGTATTCGACCGTTCGGAGGCCGCCGATGCCTTGCTGAACTGGGCGGGTCTGCGCCCCGGTGCGGGACAGGGAGAAGACCTGGCCGCGGCGCGCGAACGCGGTCTTGCACGCCTGGCGGATACCCTGGAGGAACACCTGGACATGAAGCGTGTACTGACCCTGCTGCGGGCGGAATCGGGAGAGCCGGTGGCATGAAGACCCTGGTCCTGGGCGGCGTGCGTTCCGGGAAGAGCCGACTGGCCGAACGCCTGGCGGCGGAATCCGGCCTGCCGGTCACCTATGTCGCCACGGCACGGGCCGACGATGCCGAGATGGCGCGCCGAATCGAACGCCACCGCGCCGACCGCCCCGGCGACTGGGGCCTGGTCGAGGCGGACACGGGGCTGGCGCGGGCACTGGAACAGGCCGCTGGCCCGGGCCAGTGCCTGCTGGTCGATTGCCTCACCCTGTGGCTGACCCAGCTGCTGTGCACCGATGACGAGGCCCGGATCGAACGCGAGCGCGAGGCCCTGATCGAGACGATCCCGGGCTTGCCGGGCACGCTCGTCTTCGTCTCCAACGAGACGGGGATGGGCATTACCCCCATGGATGCACTGTCCCGCCGCTTCGCCGACGAGGCCGGCTGGCTGCACCAGCGCCTGGCCCCCGAGATGGACCGCGTGGTCCTCACCGTCGCCGGTCTCCCGCATGTGCTCAAGGGTGACCTTCTGTGATCCAGGGCGGGCTTTGCTGTAGCCAGGGTGACAAGGGTTCGCGGGCAAGCCCGCTCCCACAAGGCTGCCGCACATGCCTTTGTGGGAGCGAGTTTGTTTGTGGGAGCGGGCTTGCCCGCGAAGACGGATCGAATAGGGAGAACATGTGACCGAAGACTGTGACTGGCTGCAGGTGCCGCCGGCGCCCCTGAGCGCCGAGGCGCGCCAGGCAGCGGCCGAGCGGCAGGCCCAACTGACCAAGCCGCCCGGCTCACTGGGCCAGCTGGAGGCGATCGCCGAACGCCTGGCCGCCATGCAGGGCGTGGGCCAACCGACGCTGGAGCAGGTGCACATCGCGGTGTTCGCCGGTGACCACGGCGTGGTCGCCGAAGGGATCTCGCGATTCCCCCAGGCGGTGACCGCGCAGATGGTCGCGAACTTCGCGAACGGCGGCGCGGCAATCTCGGTGCTGGCACGGCACCTGGGCGCGTCCATCGAGGTGATCAATCTGGGTACCGTGGCTCAGCCACCGGCCGTCAGCGGCGTGCAGCAACTCAATCTGGGTCCCGGCACCGCCAACCTGGCCCGCGAACCGGCGATGATGCCGGCGCAGCTGGAGCGCGCGCTGAACGCCGGCCGCCAGTGCGCCGAGCGCGCCCGAAGGGGCGGGGCGCAACTGTTCATCGGTGGCGAGATGGGCATCGGCAATACCACGGCGGCCGCCGCACTTGCCTGTTCATTGCTGGACCTGCCGCCGGCCGATCTGGCCGGGCCCGGCACGGGTCTGGATGCCAATGGCGTGCGCCACAAGGCCGAGGTGATCGAGCAGGCATTGAGCACTCACGTCGATGTGCGCGGCGATGCGCTGGGCAGCCTGCGTTGTCTGGGTGGCTTCGAGATCGCGGGCCTGGCCGGCGCCTATATCGCCGCGGCACAGATCGGGTTGCCGGTACTGGTGGACGGCTTCATCAGCACCTCGGCGGCGCTGGTGGCGGAACGCCTGTGCCCGGGCACCGCGGAGTGGTTCTTTTACGCCCACAGTTCGGCGGAGCCGGGCCACCAGCGACTGCTGCAGGCGCTGGCGGCCGAGCCACTGCTCGATCTCGGCATGCGCCTGGGCGAGGGGAGCGGGGCGGCCACCGCCGTGCCCCTGCTGCGCCTGGCCTGCGAGCTGCATTCGGGGATGGCGACTTTCGCCGAGGCGGGTGTGAGCGGAGAGGGCAGTTGAGCACGGACGCCACACGCATCGGCCTGCTGCGGCACGGCGAGACGACGGGCCAGGGGTTTTGTGGGCGTGGCAGCGATGTCCCGCTGACGGCAGCAGGCTGGCACGCAATGCGCGAGACACTCGCGCGTGACGCCGACTGGGATCGCGTCGTCTGCTCGCCGTTGATGCGATGCCTCGGGCCTGCCGAGGCGTTCGCCGGGCAGGCAGGCGTGCCACTCGCCGTGGACGAACGGCTGGCCGAACTCGACTTCGGCGACTGGGAAGGCCGTACGGCGGCAGCGCTGATGGAGACGCAGGCCAATGCCCTGGGTCGCTTCTGGGAAGATCCACTGAATCATGCGCCGCCCAATGGCGAGTCGCTTGGGGCGTTTCGCGAGCGTGTGGTCGCCGGCTGGAATGAACTGGCGCCCAACGAAGGGGAGCGCGTGCTCGTGATCGCCCACGGCGGGGTCATCCGCCTGATCCGTGCCCTGCACGAGGGCTGGCCGCTGGAAAAACTCCTGAGTATCGACGTCCCGCTCGCGTCCCTGCATATTGTCGAGCCATGGCAGGCCTACTGATGATTACCCATCCCGCACTGCAACAGGACCCCGAGCCAACCCGCGCCCGGGCACTTGCGTGCGGTTCTGCGGGAGCGTGCTTGCACGCGAAGCCCCGGCCCGCGCCTGCCTCTGACGGACGTTTCGCTGCCCGCGTGATCGGGTACGAAACATGTAGGAGGCCAGCCCCCTGGCCGATCGGGAACGTGCCAGCGCCCCATCGGCCAGGGGCTGGCCTCCTACAGGCAGGGGTGACGGAGGGGGCCGTATGAACTCGGTATTGGCTCGCTTCTGGCCGATCGGGAAAATGCCAGCGCCCCATCGGCCAGGGGGCTGGCCGCCTACCGGCAGGAATGGCGGAGGGGTCGCATGAACCCCGTGATGGCGCCCCTCTGGCTGGCCATCCAGTTCCTCACACGCCTGCCGACCCCCGCGCTGGAGCCGCGCCCCGAGGATCTGGGGCGTTCGGTACTGACCTATCCGCTGGTCGGGCTCATCCTGGGCCTGATCGTGGTGATCGTCGGCATCGGGCTGTCTGCCATTCCCGGCGCGCCGACGCTCCTCGTCGCGGCATTGGTGCTGACGTTCTGGGTGGCCCTGACGGGCGCGCTGCACCTGGACGGGCTGGCGGACACGGTGGATGCCTGGGTCGGGGGGCAACGCCATCCGGAGCGCGCCCGCGGGATCATGAAGGACCCGGCCTGCGGTCCCATGGCCGTCGCGGCAATGATCCTGGTGCTGGCGCTGAAGGGCACGGCACTGGTGGCCGTGGTGGAAGCCGGCGCGTGGATGGCCGTCCTGCTCGCCATCGTGCTGGCGCGCCTGGTGCCGCCGGTGCTGTTTCTGACTACGCCCTACGTGAACCCGGTGGGCCTGGGCGCGGAGATGGCGCAACACCTGCCGCGCGGGGCCGCGAAGGGCACGGTCGGTGTCGCGGCCCTGCTGGTACTGGTGCTGGGGCTGGTGTCGGGGCTGTGGGGCGTGATCGTGGCCGTCCTCGCCGCCGGGGCGCTGCTGTGGGGTGCCACCCGCCTCCTGAAACACTGGCTGGGCGGCTTCACCGGCGACACCGCCGGCGCCACGCTGGAGCTGGTGGAGACCCTGACGTTCGTGATTCTGGTACTGACGCTCGCCGGTTGAGGTGTCGCCAGGGCGCGTGAAGGTTGTCACGAGAACGTCACAGAATTGCCACATACTCGCGGCATGAGCCGGTACCCCAGTTGCCTGAATCTTCCCCGATTGCTCCTAGGCGCATTGCTCAATCCCTTGGGGATGGTGCGTGAGGTCGGTGCGCTGGGCCTCGCCCCGGCCTGGTGGCAGACCTTCCTGCGACTTGTCTTACCGGTCCTGCTGCTCAGCGTGGTGATCAGCCAGGTCCTGTACCAGATCATTCCCACCGGTCTGCCGCCCGAGGCGATGCCCGGCGTATGGGGGTTTGGCGTCTACAGCGTGCTCGCCATGAGTATCGGTGTGCTGGGCCTGGCGTGGTCCGCGCACTACTTGGCCGAACTCTTCCAGGGGCGCGGGGACCCGGACCGGGCCATGCTGGCGGTCAGTATCGGCCTGCTCCCGGCGTGGGTTGGCAAGGTGGCCGCCGCCTTTCCCTGGCCGTGGGGCAACGGCATCGGACTGTTGCTGATCCTGTATTCGCTGTGGCTGCTGTACTGGTCGCTGCGTGGCATCCTCGGGTTGCGCCGCGGCAACCGCATCGGCCTGTTCGTGGCCACGGTCTTCTGCGGCGTCCTCATCACCCTCATCTTCGGCTGGGCCCTGATGGACCTGATCCCTGGCGCCACCCCCGAGCACCGCATCGGCACCACCTGGCTGATCTAGTACGCCCAGTACGGCGCACCCACCACCTCTGTCATTGCAAGGAGCGGAGCGACGAAGCAATCGTTCGTGACGAACAGGGTGCTGCATTCAAACGCCTTGCGCCCAACCAGCCGATTGCCACGTCGCCTGCGGCTCCTCGCAACGACGGGGAAGGACTCCGGTAAAGATCATCGATGAGGCGGACTGGCGGTGCTGGGGAGGCGGCTGTTCGGGGTCTCGCGTCGGTACGCGCGCGCACCGCTATACTGGCCGGAAACGAATGGATGACCGGGAGTCGTATGGCGGCGGGGAAGGCAGGAAAAAAGACGAAAGCGAAGCCCTCGAAGGTCGGAGGGTTGCTCAAGAAGGCCCGGCGTGCGCTGGATGACGGCGCATTCGAAGAGTTGGAAACCCTGTGTGGGGAAGTGCTCGGGATCGAGCCCGACAGTACCGATGCGCTGCGGTTGCTGATCCAGGCGGCGTTTGACCGGCATCAGTACAGCACGGCCACCTTGTATGCATCGAAGCTGGTGCAGATGTGCCCGGAGGACGCTGCCAGCTACAACGCACTTGCGGGGGTCCTGATTCTCAGGGACCGCTTCGATGCCGCGGGCGCCGCACTGCGCGAGGCTTTGCGGCTGGACCCCAATATGCGCCTGGCGCTGGACAATTACGCGCGTGTTCTCCAGGCGGAAGGTCGTTGGGAGGAAGCGACTGAGATCCTGGAGTCGCTGGTGGCGGCCGACCCGACTAGTGCCAAGCTCTGGTTCTCGCTGGCGCATTCGCGGCATTTCCCTGCGAGTGAATCGCCGCGGAAAGACCTGGAAAAGGTGATCAAAAAGGGAAAGTTCGACCTGCGGGATCAGGGGCGCCTGTATTTTGCGTTGGCAAAACTTCATCAGGATGCCGGCGATATCGATCGGGCGTTCTCGGCATTCGAGCGAGGGAATGAGCGCCAGGCTGAGGCAATTGTCGCGCAGGTCGAACGGGTGCGCAAAGGTGCCCTCCGGAAGAGCGTGGCGGCGACGGAGAAAGTCTTTACGGCGGATTGGGCCGAGGGTATCGATGATCCGGAAAAATCCCCGCGCCCCCTAACCCTGGTGCTCGGCCCCCCTCGCTCAGGCAAATCGTTGCTGGAAGGGCCACTATCAGGGCATTCGAAAGTCCGTCACTACGGCGAGCTGGCTGTCCTTCAGGAAGTCCTCTCCCAGCTCCCCAAGGAGGTGCGGGACCGATATCCGTTGTTTGTCCGGGAACTGGAGCAGGAGGGGCGAGCGCAGTTGCGGGCTCGAGTCGATTCGATGTGGGGCGAAGCCAGGGACGAAAGTATCCGCACCCATTTGGTCACCAACCCTGGAAACGTCTTCCACGTCGGGACGTTTATGAGCCTCTACCCGGGCACTCGCGTCGTTTTCTGTGAGCGCGACCCGGTAGAAAACACGATGGCGATTTACATGCGCTGGTTTGCGCAACGGCTCCCGTACGCATGGGCGATCGATACGATCGCCGAATACGTCATGTTGTATCGGCGACTCGCTGCTCATTGGGAAGGTCTTTTCCCCGATCGCGTCGAGCGTATCCGTTACGAAGCGATGCTTGAAGATCCCGATAGCAATATCGCGGGTGTGTTGTCGTCTCACGGGCTGGAATGGGAAACGGAATGTGCGGACGCAGAGGGCGAGGTTGCGGATCCGGCGAAGCTCGGCGTATCAGGGAGCCTGGGGAGGCGCAGCCGCGTGAACCCGGCGTTCGCAAGAATTGGCGAGCAGTATGCGGCCTATCGACCCGCGTTCGAGCGCGCAGTAGACGTGGCGCGAGCGAAGGTGTTCCCAGCGAGTGGATGAGCAGGAAGCAGCAGGTCAGAAAAAAATTTTCGGCTTGGGGCTAAAGGATGGTGGTGAGGTGTCGTTAACGGTGCTGAAGGCGGGCTGAGTCCGTCGACTGAACCGCCCGAGGCGGCGAGTACGACTCTACAGGAGAGCGACCATGTCTCAAGTGATTAACACCAACGTTCTGTCCCTGAACGCCCAACGCAACCTCGGGAACTCGCAGGGGGCTCTGGCCCAGAGTCTGGAGCGTCTGTCCTCGGGCTTGCGGATTAACAGCGCCAAGGACGACGCGGCCGGTCTGGCCATTTCCGAGCGTTTCAGCACCCAGATTCGCGGTCTGAATCAGGCGGTGCGTAACTCCAACGACGGGATTTCCTTCGCGCAGACGGCGGAAGGGGCCCTGGGTACCGTGGGTGATGCGCTGCAGCGTGCGCGCGAGCTGGCGGTGCAGGCGGCGAACGATTCCAACTCGGCTTCGGACCGTCAGGCGCTGAACGATGAGGTTCAGCAGCTGATGTCCGAGGTTTCGCGGATTGCCAACAGCACCGAGTTCAATGGTGGGCGAGTGCTGGACGGCAGTGTGCAGGACCTGTTCTTCCAGGTGGGTGCGAACCAGGGTCAGACCATTGCGGTGAGCGGCGTGGACTCGCGGACGTCCGAGTTGGGCGTGACCGAAGTGGCGGGTACTAACGGCCTGAGTCAGGAGCAGATCAATGACGACGGCATTGCCTCCATCGGGGATATCACGATAACCGGGGAGAACTTCGCTGACATCGTTGTTGATTTGAGCGGCGTGGAAACCTTGGAAGATGCCATTCGAGCGATCAACAGCGAGATTGCCGATGTGGTAGCGGAGGGCGATACCAACGCGCTGGAGGTGGCCGACGCCAACCTGCAGGCCTCCCTGCGCGTGAAAAACGACGGCGAGACGACCATTGCGATCACCTCCGCCTTCGAGACCGAAGACTTGGGCGTCACCGGGGGCTTGGTGACCCTGGATGACGGCACTACGCCAACCACGGTCGATCTGTTCGATGGCGCCACGTCCGAGGATGTCAACCTGAACGACATTGATGTGATCACGCGTGAATCTGCGACCCAGGCGATTGGTGCGCTGGACGGTGCGCTGACCCAGGTGAACAGCCTGCGCGCGGAGCTGGGTGCGGTGCAGGTGCGGTTCGAGTCCACCATCGACAACCTGAGCGTGAGTTCCGAGAACCTTTCGGACGCGCGTTCGCGGATCCGGGATGCGGACTTTGCGGCGGAGACGGCGGAGCTGACCCGCGCCCAGGTGCTGCAGCAGGCGGGTACCTCGGTGCTGTCGCAGGCCAACGCGGTTCCGCAGAACGTGCTGGCCCTGCTGCAGTAAGCTCGATCACTCGGGCTTCTGGTTGAGGGAGGATGGCGAGGGCGCCATCCTCTCCTTCTGAAGAGGACAGCGACATGAGTGATGGAATCGGCAGTATCACATCACCGCTGGTGGCAGTGAACCCGCGCGGGGGCGAAGCGGTC
>NZ_KB898133.1:0-70828 GCF_000377445.1 Thioalkalivibrio sp. ALE9 | reverse complement strand
ACAGGCGCTGCACTGAAACATCTTGCGCGGGCTGCCGTGCAGGACGCAGTGGGCTTGGCACCCGCAACGCGGGCAGCGGAAGCCGTCCGGCCATCGGGCCCGCTCCAGCGCCGCCTCGCACTGGGCCTCGGTGCCGTACTGGGCGATGAATGCCGGCAACGACATCCCCGGCTGAAACTGAATCCGATTCTGCGCCATGGTGGCACCCTCCGCTCGCTGTGTAGCCTCAGCGTACGCCCGGGGGTGGCTCACCCTGTGAGCCTGGCTGACTCTCGTCGCTAATCAGGAGACGTTATGCGTGGCGCATTGTGGGCGGGCTCATTGGATGATCCCCTGAGCCGGCCCTATGCCAGATTCTCCCTGCCGAGCCCGGCGGTCGCCGACGGCAGAGCTTGCATTGAATTCCTCTGTGTTCTCTGTGTGCTCTGTGGTGAATGATTAGCCCGAGACGGGTTCGAAGCTGATCAGGCGGTCCAGGCGCCACCACTGCCGGCGGCCCGCGGTGTCGCGCAGGATCAGGTATTCGGCACCGCGCCGGGTGCGCAGGTCCAGCGGGCGCACGATCGCGATCCGGTCCATCTCGCCGCGCCGCCAGTGCGTGCGCAGAAACTGCCCGCGCACGATCGCCAGCTCCAGCTCGGAGTAGCGCTCGCAGGCAATCGGGGTATAGGGCGGCGCTTCGCTCACTCGCCCTCCCGTCGGGCCTCGATGCGCGGGATCTCCTCGTCGCCGGCATCCTCGCGGCGGAACACGATCGGGGCACAGCACACCGCGCAGTCCTCGATCCACTCGCGGTCGTTACTGACCATGTCCACCGTGGTCTCGCCGGGCTCGCCGCACCAGGGGCAGGCAAAACCGACAAACTCGACGGGACGCATCATCGACCCTCCTCCCGGCGCGCGGGCCAGGCGATCGGCGTGGCAACCGAGTCCTGCGGTGTCCCTTCCGGAAGAAAACGTTCCAGCACGTTGTTGAGAAACGCCAGGCCCCGTTCCGTGGCCTGCAGCCGTTCCGGATCCGCGACCAGCAGCCCGTCCGCGCGCAGTTCCGAAAGTGCGGGTTCCAGCATCGCCAGTGGCAGGCCGCAGCGCGCCTCGAAGCTCGCCGCCGGCACGCCCTCCACCAGCCGCAGCGCGTTCAGCAGGAACTCGAAAGGCCGCTCCGCCGTGTCCACGGCCTGATCCTTGTGCGCCTGCGGCTCGGCCAGCCAGGCCTCGGGCTGGCGCGGCTTCATGCGGCGCAGGATCGCGCCCTGATGGACCTGCGTCAGCTTGCCGTGGGCCCCGGCCCCGATGCCGAGGTAATCGCCGAAGGTCCAGTAGTTGCGGTTGTGCCGACATTCCTGCCCCGGACGTGCATAGGCGGATACCTCGTATCGAGTATAGCCAGCCGCCGCCAGATGGGACTGGCCGCGGGCAAACAATTCCTCGATCGTCGCATCCTCCGGCAGCTCGGGCGGGCGCGCCGCGAACAGGGTGTTCGGTTCCAGGGTCAGTTGATACCAGGAGATATGTCCCGGGTCCTGCTCGATCGCCGCCTGCAGATCCGCGATCCCGGCCGCGACCGACTGCCCCGGCAGACCGAACATCAGGTCCAGGTTGATGGCCTCGAAGCCGGCGGCACGGGCATGCTCCACCGCGCTCAGGGCCTCCGCCGCACCGTGGATGCGCCCCAGGCGCGCGAGCATCGCGTCGTCGAAGCTCTGGATGCCCAGCGACAGCCGGTTGACCCCCGCCTCGCGGTAGCCGCGGAAGTAGGCGCGGTCGGCGGTCCCGGGGTTGGCCTCCAGCGTTACCTCGCAGTCCGGTCGCAGCGGCAGCCGGGCGCGCAGGCCGGAAAGCAGAGCATCCAGCGCCTCCGGCGGGAACAGGCTGGGGGTGCCGCCGCCAATGAAGACGCTCTCCAGCCGCCGGCCCCAGATGTCCGGCAGCTGGCCTTCCAGGTCGCGCAGCAGCGCGTCCACGTAGTCATCGAAGGGCGGCTCGCCGCGCGGCTCGTGCGAGTTGAAGTCGCAGTACGGGCACTTGCGCACGCACCAGGGCAGGTGCACATACAGCGCCAGGGGCGGCGGATGGGTCAGCGCGGCAGTCATGTGCGAAGCATAGGCGAGGGGGCGGGTGGCGTCGAAAGGACCCAGTCCCGCCATTGCGGCCTTGCGCGCCGATGGTCCCCTGCCGACCGCCACAGCGCTGCGCGCCTCGCGATGACGGGGACAGGAAGCACAGTCATCGCGAGCGCCGCAGGCGCGTGGCGATCTCCCCGGCCTGGCCCCGACGCGGGTCCGAACATGCGCCGGGGTGTCGTCGGGAGGTTGCCACGGCCCCTGTGGAGCCTCGCAACGACGGGAAGTCCCCGTCATCACGAGGCGCGCAGCGCCGTGGCGATCTCTCCGGGTGGCCCCGGTGCCGGACGGCGTGGGTTGTCAGGCCGGCGGGTTGCCCATGCGCGCGCGCAGGGCGCCCCCGAGTTCTTGCAGGGCCTGACCGCGATGGCTCAGGCGGTTCTTGGTCTCCGGGGGCAGCTCGGCCGAGGTGCAGCCCTCCTGAGGCACGAAGAACAGGGGGTCGTAGCCAAAGCCCTCGGCGCCGCTGGCCTGTTCCGCGATGCGCCCGGGCCACACCCCCTGGGCGATGATCGGCGCCGGATCCTCGGCATGCTCCAGGTACACCACGACCGCGCGGAACCGTGCGCCGCGCTGTTCCGGCGGGACGCCGGCCAGTGCCTCCAGCAGCTTGGCGTTATTGGCCGCGTCGTCGCCATCGGGGCCGGCATAGCGCGCGGAGTAGATCCCCGGCTGGCCGTGCAGGGCATCGACCTCCAGCCCGGAGTCGTCGGCGATCGCCGGCAGTCCGGTGTGGCGGGCGGCGTTGCGCGCCTTGAGGATCGCGTTCTCCACGAACGTCAGGCCGGTCTCGTCGGCCTCGGGCACGGCGTGTTCGGACTGTGCCTCGACCGCCAGCCCCAGCGGTTCCAGCAGGGCGCGGATCTCGCGCAGCTTGCCGGGGTTGCCGGTGGCCAGGACGACGCGGCGCGGATCGCCCATGATCAGCCCTCGGCCAGCACGGCGCGCTGGGCCTCGCAGATCTCCTGGATGCCCTTCTCGCCCAGGTCCAGCATCTGGTCCAGCTCGTCGCGGCGGAAGGCGTGGCCCTCGGCTGTGCCCTGGATCTCGATCACGCCCCCGGCCTCGTTCATCACCAGGTTCAGGTCGGTCTCGGCCTGCGAGTCCTCATCGTAGTCGAGGTCGAGTACCGGTTCACCGCCGCAGATGCCCACCGAGATCGCGGCGACCTGGCCGTGCAGCGGATCCTTGCGGATCAGCCCCTGTTCACGCGCCTTGCGGATGGCGTCGTACAGGGCGACGTAGGCCCCGCTGATGGAGGCGGTGCGGGTGCCACCATCGGCCTGGATCACGTCGCAGTCGACGATGATCTGGCGCTCGCCCATGGCCTCCAGGTCCACCACCGCGCGCAGCGAGCGGCCGATCAGGCGCTGGATCTCCATGGTGCGGCCACCCAGCTTGCCGCGCGCGGCCTCGCGCACCATGCGGTCATGGGTGGAGCGCGGCAGCATGCTGTATTCGGCGGTGACCCAGCCGCGGCCCTTGTTCTTCAGCCACGGTGGCACGCGCGACTCCACCGTGGCGTTGCACAGCACGCGGGTATCGCCAAACTCCACCAGTACGGAACCCTCCGCGTGGCGGGTGAAATGGCGGGTAAAACGCACGGGGCGCATTGCGTCGGCTGTTCGGCCACTGGGTCGCATGCTGTGATCCTTGCTAGATTTGAGTGGGGCGCAGTATACGGGCCGCCACCGCCACACGCAGCAGGGATCACCATGGAGGGACGCATGATCACCAGTATGACCGGATTTTCCCGGCACGCGATGAGCCTGGACGCGGGCGTGTTCGACTGGGAGCTGAAGAGCGTCAACCACCGCTATCTCGAGCTGCGTATCCATCTTCCCGATCACCTGCGTTCGCTGGAGGCCGAGGTGCGCAGCCGCCTGAAGGCCCGTCTGGCGCGCGGCAAGGTGGATGCGGTCCTGCGCGACCGAGGCCAGGCCGACAACGCCCCGGAGGCCTTCGATCACGAGCGCGTCCGGGCGCTGATCGGGGCCTGCGCCTCCATCGAGCGCATGATGCCGAACCCGGCGCCGGTCTCGCCGCTGGACGTCCTGCGCTGGCCGGGTGTGCTCCAGGGCAACGCCGATGTCGGCGAGAGCCTCGCGCAGCCCCTGCTGGCGGGCTTCGACGACGCGCTGGAGGCCCTGGTCACGATGCGCACGATCGAGGGCGCGGCCCTGGCCGACGGCATGCGCTCGCGCCTGGACGCACTCGCCGAGCACGCCCGGGCGATTCGCGCGCGGCGCCAGCCGATGCTGGACGAGCAACGCGGCCGCATCCTCGCCCGGATTCACGAGCTGGACCTGAATCTGGATCCGAAGCGTCTGGAGCAGGAAGTCGCCCTGCTGGCCCAGCGCATGGACATTGCCGAGGAGCTGGACCGCATCGACGGCCATGTGGCGGCCGTGCACGAGGTCCTGGATCAGGGCGGCCCCAGCGGGCGGCGGCTCGACTTCCTGATGCAGGAGTTCAACCGCGAGGCCAACACCATCTCGTCGAAGTCGCATGACCTGGAGATCACCCGCGCCACCGTGGAGATGAAGGTCCTGATCGAGCAGCTGCGCGAGCAGGTGCAGAACCTGGAATAGCCCATGCGCCGGTTTCGCCTGCGTCTGGCCATCTCGCGCCAGGAAATGGAGGACTACTACACGGGTCGCGCCGCAGTGGTCTTCGCCCAGGCCGACAGCGGCGAGAGCGTGCAATTCCCCGCCCGGCTGCTACGCAGCCACCTGGATCAGCGCGGGGTACACGGCGTGTTCGAGCTGGTCACCGACGACGATTACAAGCTGCGCGAGTTTCGCCGTCTCGCGTAACGGGTTTGCCCCCAGGCCCTTGAAAACGCGGGATGTGTCCCTACGTCTATGGGTGAGTCAGATGACACCCGCACAAGGAGGGAACGCCATGACCATGACCCGTTACGAACCGTTCAGCCTGCTCGGCCAACTGTCGCGCGAACTCGGTCGCATGCCGGACATGCCCGGCACCGAGGACTCCGCCGCGACCTCCGACTGGGCCCCCGCGGTGGATATCCGCGAAGAGACCGATGCCTACGTGCTGCATGCCGACATCCCCGGGGTGGACCCGAAGGATATCGAGCTGCACATGGAGAACGGCGTGCTGACCCTGCGCGGCGAGCGCAAGCACGACAGCGAAGAGGAGAAGAACGGCTACAAGCGCATCGAACGCGTGCGTGGCAGTTTCTTCCGCCGCTTCTCGCTGCCGGATACAGCCGACGCCGACAACATCTCCGCGCGCAGCGAGAATGGCGTGCTGGAGGTGCGCATTCCGAAGCAGGCCCGCGTGCAGCCGCGCCGGATCCAGATCGAGAGCTGATCCGGCTCCACCGGCCCGGCAGGATATCCCTGACCGGGCGCAACATGGGCGCTGCCCCGGGGGTTCCCGTGGTGGCGCCCGGTTTTTTAGGCCCCGAGGAGGCGCGGTTTCGTGTCTCCCTGGGTGACAGCCGCATCCCGGCTATCATGATCGCCATGACCGCAGGCGGGATCCGGGTGTCACCCGAGGACGCAATCGTTCGAGGAACGCAATGGAATACAAGGACTACTACAAGATCCTCGGTGTGAGCCGCGACGCCAGCCAGGACGAGATCAAGAAGGCCTACCGCAAGCTGGCGCGCAAGTACCATCCGGATGTCAGCAAGGACCCGGACGCCGAGACCCGCATCAAGGAGGTCAACGAGGCGTACGAGGCCCTGGGCGATCCGGAAAAGCGCAAGGCCTACGACCAGCTCGGTTCCAACTGGCGCCAGGGTCAGGACTTCCGCCCGCCGCCCGGCTGGGACGGCTGGACCCAGCACGGCGGGGCCCGCGGGGGCGCCGGAGCCGGGGCCGACTTCGGCGGCTTCTCGGACTTCTTCGACTCCATCTTTGGTGGCGGCGGCATGGGCGGTGGTCGCCGCCGTTCGGGCGGGGCCGGCTTCAACATGCGCGGGGCCGACCGCGAGGGCCGGGTGGAGATCACTCTGGACCAGGCGCTCAAGGGCACCGAGGTGTCGGTCAACGATGCCGAGGGCCGGGTACAGCGCGTGCGCATCCCCGCCGGGGCCCGGGACGGCTCGCGCCTGCGCGTGCGCGGCCAGGGCGACCCGGGGGTCGGCAGTGGCGGCGCCGGCGACCTGCTGCTGGAGATCCGGGTCAAGCCGGACAGCCGCTACACCCTGGACGGCCGCAATCTCTACCGCGAGATCCCGATCACGCCCTGGGAGGCCGCGCTAGGCGCGACCATCGAGGTCCCCACGCCGCATGGCTGGGTCAATCTGAAGGTTCCGGCCGGCTCGCAGTCGGGCAAGCAGATGCGCCTGAAGGGCAAGGGCCTGCCGGGCAAGCCGCCGGGGGATCTCTACCTGAAGCTGATGGTGCAGGTGCCGCCGGAGGAAGAGGCCGGCGACTGGTACCGCAAGATGGCCGAGAAGTCGTCCTTCGCCCCGCGCGCCAACCTGGCGCCCTGATAACCGGAACCCCGTTCGAGGAGCGCCCATGCGTCGGCTTGTTCCCCTCCTGATCCTGGCCCTGACCCTGTTCGGGGCCGCACCGGCCACCGCCCAGCTACCGGCCGCGGTGGACGGCCAGCCGCTGCCATCGCTGGCACCGATGCTCGAGCGGACCATCCCCGGCGTGGTCAATATCGCCACCCGCGCCCGCGTGGTGGAGTCGGTCAGCCCGCTGTTCGACGATCCTTTCTTCCGCCGTTTCTTCGATGTCCCCGAGCGTTCGCGTGAACGCGAGCGCCAGGGCCTGGGCTCTGGGGTCATCGTGGATGCCGGGGCCGGCACCATCCTGACCAACAGCCACGTGATCGCCCGCGCCGACACCATCCTGGTCACGCTCTTTGATGGCCGTCAGTACGAGGCCGAGGTAGTGGGCACCGACCCGGCCACCGATGTCGCCGTGATCCGCATCGACGCGGAGGACCTGCAGGCGATCCCGCTGGCCGACTCCGACGCCCTGCGCGTGGGCGACTTCGTGGTCGCCATCGGCAACCCCTTCGGCCTCGGTCAGACCGTAACCAGCGGCATCGTCAGTGCCCTGGGCCGCAGCGGGCTGGGTGGCGCCGGCTTCGAGGACTTCATCCAGACCGATGCCTCCATCAACCCGGGCAACTCCGGCGGGGCGCTGGTGAACCTGCGCGGCGAACTGGTCGGCATCAACACCGCCATCCTCGCGCGCGGCGGCGGCAACATCGGCATCGGCTTCGCGATCCCCGCCAACATGGCCAGCCAGATCCAGGAGCACCTGCTGGCCGAAGGCCGGGTCGAGCGCGGCGCGCTGGGCGTGGAGATGCAGGACCTGACCCCGGCGCTGGCCCAGGCCTTTGGTCTGGAGCTCTCGCAGGGCGCCGTGATTACCCGCGTGGTGCGCGGCTCGGCCGCCGAGCGCGCGGGCCTGGCCCACGGCGACATCGTCCTGCGGGTGGACGGCCAGACCGTGCGCAGCGCGAGCGACCTGCGCAACCGCCTGGGTCTGCTGCGCGCCGGGTCCGATGTGGAGCTGGACATCCTGCGCGACGGGACGGAACAGCAGATCGTCGCGCGCCTGGATCGCCCCGAGGAACGCCGCATCGAGGGGGCGGCCGTCCACCCGCGGCTCGACGGCGTACGCCTGTCCGAGACCACAGGAAACGACGGTCGCAGCCGCGTGGCGGTCATCGCGGTGGAGCCCGGCACCGCCGGGGCGCGTGCCGGGCTGCGCCCCGGCGACGTGCTGCTGGCGATCAACCGCCAGCGCATCGAGCGCCTGGCCGACCTGCCGCAGCAACTTGCCGCCCACCAGACCCTGGAGCTGCAGCTGCGCCGCGGCAACCAGACCCTCTACCTCACCCTGCGCTGATCCGGTCGCACCGGCGAGCCAGGGCCCCACCCTGCAGGAGGCCAGCCCTCTGGCCGATTGGGTGTTGGACAGGCTCCATCGGCCAGAGGGCTGGCCTCCTACGGTTCCGGGGTTCTGGGCGCGCGAAGCCCCCGCCCGCGTCCGGCTTTGGCAGGAGCATTCGCGGGCAAGCCCGCTCCCACAAGAATGCTTCCATCGCGCAACCCCCATGTCTCGTCATCCCGGCTCTCCGCTCCGCCGCGGCCGGGTTGACGAGGGTGTAGGGACGTATGCGGGCGGGAATCCCGAGGCCCTGGCCCGCCCCTGTAGGAGCCTGCTTGCAGGCGAAGCCCCTGCCAAAGCCGGACGCGGGCGGGGGCTTCGCGGGCAGGCCCGCTCCCACAAGGGCACACCCACAATGCCCACTCCGACCGGTCGGTTCAGAAACCCGGGGTGTTCTTCTCCACCCAGCGCTGGGTGCCGTCGGTGAGGGTCTCGCGCTTCCAGAACGGGGCCTCGTGCTTCAGGCGTTCCAGGATGTCGCTGCAGGCGTCGCGGGCGGCCACGCGGTGGGCCGACCAGGTCGCCACCAGCACTAGGGCGTCGCCGGGGCGCACGTCGCCCACGCGGTGGGCCACATGGCAGCCCAGCAGCGGCCAGCGCGCCTCGGCTTCGGCGACGATGCGTTCCAGCTCGCGCTCGGTCATCCCCGGGTAGTGCTCCAGGAACAGCCCGGTCACGTCCTCGTCCTCGTTGAAATCGCGCATGCGGCCGACGAACACGCTGGCGGCGCCACGCGCGTTCGCGGGGATGGCCGTCTCGGCCTGCCGGACGATCTCCCAGGGGTCGAAGTCGTCGGTGTGGATCTCGACCGCCACCCTAGCCCCCGGTTACCGGCGGAAAATAGGCGACCTCGTCCCCGTCGCGTACCGGCGTCTCCAGGCTGGCCTGTTCCTGATTGACCGCGGCCATCAGGCGCTCCGGCGGGGCCTCCTGGTGGAGGTGCTGCCACAGCCCGCCAACGGTCATGCCGCCGGCGGGGAGTTCCGCCTCTTCGTTCGGGCGGCCCAGCTCCTCGCGCAGACGCGCGAAATAGTGAACGTGTACGGTCATTCCGGCCCCTGTAAACATGGCTGCGAGTCAAGCATTATAGCCATCATGAACGAATTCACTCACTTCGATGCCGAAGGTCATGCGCACATGGTCGATGTCGGCGAAAAGTCCGTCACCCACCGCGTGGCGATCGCCGAGGGGCGCATCCACATGCAGCCGGATACCCTGCAGCGCATCCGCGAAGGCCGCCATGCGAAAGGGGACGTCCTCGGCATTGCCCGGGTGGCTGGCATCATGGGGGCCAAGAAGACCGGCGACCTGATCCCGCTGTGCCACCCGATCGGCCTGACCCGGGTGGCCCTGGAGCTGGAGACGGAAGATACCGCCGTGCGCGTACAGGCCACCTGCGAGGTGCACGCGCAGACCGGCGTGGAGATGGAGGCGCTGACCGCCGTGTCCACCGCGCTGCTGACGGTCTATGACATGTGCAAGGCCGTGGATCGCGGCATGCAAATTGATGGTGTTCGCCTGCTGGAGAAACGCGGGGGCCGCAGTGGCACCTGGCGGGCCGAACCGAAAGGAGATTCCGAATGAAATGGATCAAGCGCCTGCTGGGCCTGATTGCCATCCTGATCCTGCTGGCCATCATCGTGGCCGCATACCTGCTGGTCACCTTCGATGCCAATGACTACAAGGAGCGCATCGAGGCCGAGGTGCAGGAGGCCACCGGCCGCGAACTGACCCTGTCCGGGCCGATCGGTCTGACCCTGTTCCCCAGCCTTGGACTGCGCCTGGAAGAGGTGCGTTTCGGCAACGCCGAGGGCTTCGGCGACGAGCCGTTCGCCGAGGTCGATGTGGTGGATGTCGCGGTCGCGGTGATGCCGCTGCTGCGCCGCGAGCTGGAGGTCCAGCGCGTGGAGGCCGACGGCGTGCGTCTGAACCTGGCGCGCGACGAACAGGGCCGCAACAACTGGGACGACCTGCTGGATCACGCCGGCGCCGCCCGCGACGAGGCCGTGGGCGCGGATGACGACGAGCGCACCGAGACCGAGACCCGTCTGGCCCTGCAGCGCATCGACGTGGCCGGGATCTCCCTGACCAACGCCCGCGTGCACTGGGATGACCGCGAGTCCGGCATGCAGGCGACCCTGGAGCCGTTCGAGCTGCAGGTCGGTCGCTTCCGCCCGGGTATCGAGACGCGCCTTGATCTGGAGGCGGTCGTACGTGCCGAGGGCGGCGACCTGCCCGAACCGGTGGAGCTGGCCCTGGATCTGGGCGGCCTGCTCAATGTCGACCTGCTCAACGAGCGCTATTCCATCCGCCGTCTGAACGCGACCCTGGGCCTGGATGGCGGAGGCCTGCCGCGTGCCGTCGGCATGACGCTGGAGAGCGACGTGGGGCTGGAGATGGCCGACGCCATGACCCTGCGCTTCGAGCGCCTGACGCTGGGTGTCTCCGATCTGCGTCTGACCGGGTTCGCCGAGCTGTCCGACCTGGATGGCGAACTGCCGCAGGTGCGCACCGAGATGCGTACCAACACCGTCAACCTGAAGGACGTGCTGACCGACCTGGGGCTGGAGGCGCCGCAGACCAATGATCCCGACGCCCTCGCGCGCGTCGCGTTCGATTTCTCGGCCAGCGGCAGCTTCCAGGCCCTGGAGATGTCCCCGTTCCTGGTGACCGTGGATGACACCATGCTGAGCGGCTCCGCCGGCTGGGATGGCCGCGGTGAGCGCCCGACGATCACCTTCGATGTCTCCGGCGAACGCCTGAACCTCGACCGCTACCTGCCGCCGGAGGTGGAAGAGGCGCGTACCGACAACGGCAACGGCGAACGCGATGCCGACGAGGACCTCGCCATCGAGCTGCCGCTGGAGGCGCTGCGCAGCGTCGACGTGGACGGCCGCGCTGCGTTGGACCGCCTGGACGTGATGGGCATGGTCCTGCGCAACATCGAGCTGCAGATCCGGGGCGAGGCCGGCGACTGGAACATCGAGCCGCTGAACGCCGCCGCCTATGACGGCGAGCTGACCAGCCGCCTGCGCCTGGACGCCCGCCACGATGCCCCGCGCTACGAACTGGCCGCCGACCTGCAGGGCCTGGATATCGGCGCCCTGCTGGAGGACTTCCAGGGCGACGACGCGCGGTTGATGGGTACCGGCAACCTGGAGCTGGACATCAGCACCCGCGGCGAGCTGCTGAGCGAGCTGAAAGGGGCCCTGAACGGCTCCGGCAACATGCGCTTCGAGGACGGCGCGGTGCGCGGTATCAACGTGGCCCAGATCATCCGCCGCGCCGAGGCGCGGCTGCGCGGCGAACAGCTGGAAGAGGACGAGCCCAACCAGACCGACTTCAGCGAACTCGCCGGCAGCTTCACCATTCGCGACGGCGTGGTCCGCAACGACGACCTCGCCGCCAGCTCGCCCCTGCTGCGGGTGCGCGGCGAAGGCCAGGCCGACCTGAACGACGACAGCCTCGACTACCGCGTGAACACGACAGTGGTAGGCACGCTGGAAGGCCAGGGCGGCCGTGAACTGGACGACCTGCGCGGCGTGACCCTGCCCATCCGCATCAGCGGGACCTTCACCGACCCGAGCTTCCGTCTCGACCTGGAGGACGCCCTGCGCGGTCGCTACGAGGATGAGGCCCGCGAACGGGTGCGCGAGGAAGAGGAACGCGTCCGCGAACGCCTGGACGAGGAAGAAGAGCGCGCCCGCGAGCGCATCGAGCAGGAGTCCGACCGGCTCCTGGACCGCTTCCGCAGTCGCTGATCACCGCCGGTGCCCGCCTCCCGGGCGGGCGCCGCCATGCCCGGCCCATCCATGAACGCCTTCGCCGAGCGACTGCTGGCCTGGTTCGACCGCCACGGCCGCCAGGATCTGCCGTGGCAGCACCCGCGCACGCCGTATCGGGTGTGGGTCTCCGAGATCATGCTGCAGCAGACCCGGGTGGAGACCGTCGTCCCCTACTTCCTCCGCTTCATGGAGCGCTTCCCCGACGTGCAAAGCCTCGCGGCGGCGCCGCAGGATGCCGTGCTGCACCAGTGGTCGGGGCTTGGCTACTACGCCCGCGCGCGCAACCTGCACCGGGCCGCGCAGGTGGTGGTCGAGGAGCACGGGGGTGTCTTCCCCGCCCGACGCGAGGGCCTGGAGG
Source organism: Thioalkalivibrio sp. ALE9 (assembly GCF_000377445.1). NCBI lineage: Bacteria > Pseudomonadati > Pseudomonadota > Gammaproteobacteria > Chromatiales > Ectothiorhodospiraceae > Thioalkalivibrio > Thioalkalivibrio sp. ALE9. The sequence continues at coordinate 58,675 of NZ_KB898133.1, read as the reverse complement.
CGTTGCCCGGGATCGGCCGCTCGACCGCCGCTGCGATCATCGCCCAGGCGCATGATGCGCCCGAGGCCATCCTGGATGGCAATGCCAAGCGTGTGCTCGCGCGCCACGCGGCGATCCACGGCTGGCCCGGCAGCCCGGCCGTCCAGCGCGAGCTGTGGGCCGAGGCCGAGGCGCGCACCCCAACCACGAGCTGCGCCGACTACACTCAGGCCATCATGGACCTGGGCGCCCTGCTCTGTACCCGCAGCCGGCCCGACTGCGGCGCCTGCCCCGTCCATCAGGACTGTGGCGCTGCGCAGCAGGGCCTGACCGCTACGCTGCCCTCGCCCCGACCACGCCGCGACCTCCCCACCCGCACCCGCTGGGCCGCGTGCCTGCGCGCGCCCGAGGGCATCGCCCTGGTCCGGCGCGGGCAGGACGGCATCTGGGGCGGGCTCTACAGCCTGCCCGAGGCCGAAACCCCCGAAGCCCTGGAGGACTGGGTGCTGGCCCAGTGGCCCGGCGCCGCGCCGGCCGCCACCGATCACGGTCTGCAGCACAGCTTCAGCCACTACCGCCTGGATCTGCGCATCCGCCCCTTCGACCTCCCGGCTGGCGCGTGTGGGATCATGGAAGGCGACAGGGTGATTTGGTATAAACCCGGCACATCACGGGCGGTCGGCATCCCGGCCCCCATCCAGCGTTATCTGCACGACGACAAGGATCCCGGCAATGGCACGAACCGTTAACTGCGTAAAACTCGGGCAAGAGGCCGAAGGCCTGGACTTCCCGCCCTATCCCGGCGAGATGGGCAAGAAGATCTACCTGAACGTGTCCAAGGAGGCCTGGCAGGCCTGGCTGAGTCACCAGACCATGCTGATCAACGAATACCGCCTGACCCCGGTCGATCCCAAGGCGCGCAAGTTCCTGGAAGAGGAAATGGAAAAGTTCCTGTTCGGCGAAGGCTCCGAGAAGCCGGAAGGCTTCGTCGACCCGAACGCCTCCTGATCCGGGCTTTTCAGCGGCGACCGGCCCGGCATGCTTGACGTGGCGGCGCCGGGCCGCTTTAATACCGCCCTTCGTCCGCAGGACGAATCCCCCCGCAGTATGGCCGGGTAGCTCAGTTGGTAGAGCAGGGGATTGAAAATCCCCGTGTCGGCGGTTCGATTCCGTCCCCGGCCACCATTATCTTTCCCGTAGCACCATCCTCCCCATCAATAAGCGTTGGCCGTGTCTGCGTATGGGCCGCCCGAGCTGCGTCGCGTCTGCGACCTGGTGCCCTGCTGACTTTGCGTGTTCCCGAATGGCTTGATGGCTATGCGGCCGATTCATGCTCGACATCCCAGCCCGGGAATACGAGTACGGCGGGGTGGCAGCGCAATGCCCTTGCCAGGACCTTGGCACGATCAACACCGAGACGTACACGGTCATTCTCGATGGCCGAAATGGTCGACTGGGGGATCCCGGAGGCATTCGCCAGATCGTTCTGGCTCATTTCCTGAAGCTCACGCAGGATCCGGACCGATTCGCCAACCGAAACCTCGACCCTCTTGTTTGCGTTGCGATAATCACTCATGTCACGCCCTCCCGTAATCGTGGGAGTTACCTTCTCGACTTCAACGAGCACCTTGTCTTTCTCCACCCGGTAAATGACGCGGTACTGGATGTTCAGTCGAGACGATCGGAAGCCTTTCCACTTGCCCGATAAAGCTTCGTCGTTGAAGCCCCGAATATGCCGCAACCCCTGCGGACCGGAGATGGTGACGATGTCCTTCCACTTCTCGTACCGCTTCTGAACTTCAGCAGGGGCGGCCGCCAGGCTCTTTTCTACCCTCTTGTGTTCAAAGATCTCCCACATACCAAATAGAGTATGCATACTGAATATGGTATATCAAGGTCGGACTCCTGACGCGGGCGCCGAGTACGGCTAGGCGGCAGCCAGAAAGATGGGTGTCTTCCTCATCGCACAGCCGATAACCCCATCTGGGCAACGTCCTGTTTCAGCGTTCCTCTCCGGCAGGTATCCCCGTACCAACGTCAGCCTCGGCTTCGTGGCACCATCCTTCCCATGAGCGTCCGCCGTATCCTGCCCGTGGATACCGTGATCTGCGTCGTATCTGCGACGCCGCACCGTATCCGTCGCTCGCGGTCGTGGACAATCAGGGTGTTTCTTTTTGTCGGTAGTGATTGACTTCTACCGGCATAACGGAACAGCATGCCGGCATGGGCAATAGCGCAGAAGCCATCCTCGATCTCGCGCGCAAACGCGGACTGATCCGGTCGCGCGACCTGGAACCACTGGGCCTGCCAAGAGTTGCGCTGACGCGTCTCGTCCGTCAGGGCATGCTCGCGCGGGTTGCGCGCGGCCTCTATGCGCTGCCGGACCGTCCTGTCTCGGAACACACCGCGCTGGCCGAGACCGCGCGCAAGCATCCGCGAGCGGTGGTGTGCCTGCTCTCGGCATTGCGTTTCCATAATCTCACCACCCAGTCGCCATTCGAGGTCTGGCTTGCCATCCCCAACAAGGCCCGCGCTCCCCGGATCGACTACCCGGCCCTGCGTATTGTCCGCTTTTCCGATCCTCTTCTTGCCGAAGGCGTCGAGGAATACTTGATCGAAGGGGTTCCGGTGCGCGTCACCGGTATTGCCAGGACGGTCGCGGACTGTTTCAAGTACCGCAACAAGATTGGCCTGGATGTCGCTCTGGAGGCCCTGCGCGAGGCCTGGAGTGAGAAGCGGGTGCGCATGGACGAACTCTGGCAGTTTGCCAGGCTGTGCCGGGTCGGCAATGTCATGCGCCCTTATCTGGAGAGCCTGACGTGAGTCCCAAAAACCCCGCCGCCTCGGTGCGTGCCCGACTGCTCGAAAACGCCCGAAACCACAAGCAGGACTACAACCTCGTACCAGGGAAACCCTGATCCATGTACACGCTCGCGCTCGAGTCGCTTTTGCGTGCGAACAAGGCGCGGCGACTGCCGTGCAGTCATTCTGCACAAGGGAGCCGCAACGCCGTTCCCGCGCAAAAGCGGCCGAGCCCCTCGGGGTTGGCACCCCAGGTTCCCCGATCCTGCATTACGCCGCTTGCGGGTAGAGCCACTACCGGCTGCGCACCGCGCCTTGTCTCGGAAAACCTGGGACACCAACGCGAGCGTGTACACGGATCAGGGTTTCCCTAACCCGCTATGCCCTTGAACGGTTCCTGTATCGCCTGAGCACCTCCTCCCATGCAGACCAGTTCCTGCTCAAGGGCGCTTTGCTGTTCGATCTGTGGTTCGACATCCCGCACCGTCCGACGCGTGATGCCGATCTCCTGGGCTTTGGGTCAGCCGAGCTGCCGCATATTGAGGCTGTGTTTCGGGATGTCTGTTCGGTGGAGCAGGACGATGGAATCCGTTTTCAGGCCGACTCGGTACGCGCGGAGGCGATTCGCAAGGAGGCCAGCTACTCCGGTGTGCGGATCACGTTGATAGGGCTGTTGGACGGTGCGCGCTGTCACATGCAGATCGACGTGGGTTTTGGCGATGCCGTGACACCAGGCCCCGACGCCATCGAGTTCCCGGTGATCTTGCCCGACATGCCTGCCCCCAGGCTTCGCGCCTATCCCCGCTCGACCGTTGTCGCCGAAAAGCTGGAGGCCCTGGTGTCGCTTGGCATCGCCAACAGTCGTATGAAGGATTACTTCGATCTCTGGGTCTTGTCGCGTTATGCCGATTTCGAAGGCGAAATTCTGTACCAGCCCATTCACGCGACATTCGAACGCCGCATGACACCGCTGCCGGAAGGTACCCCGTTCGGCCTGAGCGACGACTTCGCACAGGACCGATCGAAGCAGATCCAGTGGCAGGCATTTCTGAAGAAAAACACCCTGGCACACCTCCCGCTTTCCGATGTAGTAACGGATCTGCGAGCGTTCCTGTCGCGTCCGCTGCGCGCGGTCAAACAACGTGCGGTGTTTCGGGAAACCTGGCATGCCGGGCATGGCTGGACGCCTTCCAGCTGACACGCGATTCCATCGCGCATCTCCCGCAGCAGCGGAAGATGCGGCGCCGTGGCACCATCGTTTCCATGAGCATTCGCCGTATTCTGCGCATGGGGCACCCCGATCTGCGTCGCGTCTGCGACCCGGTACCCGACTCGGACTTTGACAGCCCTGGGCTGCACGCCCTGGTGGACGACCTCGTCGATACCATGCACGCCAGCGAAGGCCTCGGCCTGGCTGCTGCCCAGATCGGCGTTCCGCTACGCGTAGCCGTGATCGAGATCCAGCCGGGCAATACCCGTTACCCCGGAGCCGTGCCGACCGGCCGCTTGGTCCTCGTCAACCCGACCGTGACCGTGCTGGACCCAACCCCGCAACGCTACTGGGAAGGCTGCCTGTCCGTACCCGGGCTGCGCGGGGAGGTTGCCCGGCCGCGCCACATCGCCGTGGACTACTACGAGCCCGACGGCACGCCCCGCCACCTGGAACCCGAAGGGTTCCTCGCCACCGTCTTCCAGCACGAGATCGACCACCTCGATGGCACCCTGTTCATCGACCGCGTCACCGACACCACCCGCCTCGCCTTCCTCGACGAATACCGCGAGTTCCACGCGGCACCCTCGTCAAAGCCCACGTAAGCCCGCCCCTGCTGGCCATCCGAATGGGCCCGACTTCCTCCGGCTACTAGGACGGTACCGTCGATCGCCGATACAGGATGCGTCGGTAGTCGACCTCGCACTTAATAGTGATATCGGCAGGAGATGATCGTGATAGACGAATCCTCCACCGCATACACAAGTCGATTGGTGTCATCAATCCGACGCGACCAGAAACCCGCCAGGTTCTCCTTGAGGGCTTCCGGCTTGCCAATGCCTTCAAATGGAGACCGCCTCACGTCTTCTATCAACTTGTTGATCCGCTTCAGGGTCTTCTTGTCCTGACGTTGCCAGTAGAGGTAGTCAGTCCATGCTTCGTCGGTCCAGCAAAGCAACCGACTACTCATCCCCACCTACCAACGCACGCTCGGTCGCCTTTCCTGCCTTGTATTGCGTAATGGACCTGTTGAGGTGCTCTGCATTGGCAGGGGAACGCAAAAGATGCACCGTTTCCATCAGGCTGTTGTAGTGATCAAGTGACATGACCACTGCATCCTCCGAATCACGGCGCGTAATCACCGTGGTGTCGGCATCGTTGACCACCCCATCCAGTACGGCCTTGAGACCGTTGCGAGCCTCGGTGAATGAAACAATCTTCATGGCGCCTCCTGTACCTTGACTTGTACAAGTATAGGCCGGCCGGCCCACATGTACAACCAACTGTGCAGGTTGTGCTATCGCGTCGCCGAGTGAAATACCGGTTACCTGACAGCCACTCGCCTGACGCTGGTGGACCCCGTGTTCACCGCGCGGGGCGCGAGCCTGCTGCCTCGGGCCACCTCGACGGTACCCTGTTCATCGATCGCGTCACCGAAACTACCCGCCTCGCCTTCCTCGATGAATACCGCGAGTTCCACGCGCAGGCGTAGGGATCACGCCCCGTGGGGGCGCGGCCATGCGTTGCGCACCACCTCCGCCCCCAGCGCATCCAGCAGCGGGTGGGCCGCCAGGCCGAGCAGGCCATCGGTCAGGGGATTCTCGTCGCCGCAGCGCACGGCCAGTTCCAGATGCGTACCGCGCGCGCTCGGCGTCAGCCGGTAGCAGCCCTCGCAGGACAACCCGGCCAGCGCGCGCCAGCCGAGCAGGCGCGGCGGGACGGCGACCAGCACTTCCACGTCGAAGGTTAGCGGAACCCCGGCCACCCGCACACACCAGCGGTAGCGCTCGGGCCCGACGCAGGTGATGGACTCGATGGCCTCGCTGTAGGCGGCGAACGCCTCTACCCGGGCCATCAACTCGAATACCGCCTCCGGAGCGGCGTCGATCTCCATCTCGTGGTGGATCACCGACATCGCCCACCGCTCCACATTGCAGGGTCGCCGCCGGCAGGCCCGGAGGCCCAGGCCCGATCAGTCGTGCACGATGATGCGGGAGCCCGAGGCGTCGATATCCACGCGCGAGCTGGAGTAGGCACAGGCCTTCGCGATATCTTCCAGCGCGGGCATGTCATTGAGCTCCGCAAGCCGATGCAGAAGACTGCCGCCTTCGCAGTCGTGTGGCACGCCGTTCTCGTCCAGCGTGCAGCCGAACTCGCCCTCGTTCACCGACCAGTCCATGTCGGCCGGCATCTTCAGCACCACCGGCTCCTCGTGCATCACCTGGAACTTCGCCCGCATGGCGTTCTTGCCATCCTGCCAGTCGAGCACCGGCATGTTGTCTACGCTGCGCATGGTGTGCCTCCTTCGCGATTCCGCGAGGTTGCAACGGATTCCGCCGGGCCGTTCCCTGCCCCTTACCCTGGACGCTAGACCCCGTCCTTGCAGCGGTCAAAGGTTACCCCGGTGGCGTTGGGGAAGGGGCTGTGCGGCCGCTCATCAACGGCATGCTGGAATACTTCAGGCACGCCTATCGCGGGGCAAAAGGCAAGGTCTGACCCCGGTGGCTCGACTGCGCATGGTGTGCCTCCTTCGCGATTCCGCGAGGTTGCAACGGATTCAGCCGGGCCGATTCCTGCCCCTTACCTTGGACGCTAGACCCCGTTCCCGAGGCGGTCAAAGGTGACCCCTGAAGCGATGGGGAAGGGGCTGCGCCCGTAGTTCATCAACGGCATGGTGGGTTGTTTCGCGGAGGGACGCCGAAGGGCAAAAGGCAAGGTCTGACCCCGTGGTCCGCGGTTCTCCGCCCCTGTCCTTTGACGCTAGACCCCGTTCCCGAGGCGGTCAAAGGTGACCCCGGAAGCGGATGGGGAAGGGGCTATGCCGTATTTCAGCAACGGCATGGTGGATTGCTTCGGGGAGGGACACCGCAGGGCAAAAGGCAAGGTTTGACCCCCGTGGGCACGACCTGGTGGATTGCTTCGAGGAGGGACACCGCAGGGCAAAAGGCAAGGTTTGACCCCCGTGGGCACGACCCCCGTGGGCACCCACCGACCGCCACTTGGTGGAAACGACTGCCGACATCCACGGCTACAAGAAGAGGGGTATCCATAGCGGTGACCTCCAGGCAAGATCCGACGCCAAAACTCATCCGGCGTCTCGTCTACCTTTCAGCCATCACTCCAGAAGAGTGGGCACCATCCACGTGGGACGCTCCGGATGATGCAGGGGCGGCGAAGGCGGCATTTCAGAACCGAGCACGTCCAAGCGGAGTGCGGACCCCACAAGCCACACCTCCGCCGCCGTCTCGAGTCTAGAACACCTCAACACCCTTCGCCGGCCTGCGAAATCCAAAGGTAGACCCCGGTGGGTCCGTGGTTCCCCGTTCGATTCCGTCCCCGGCCACCATTGGTTTTCAACGGCTTACGCGGTATTCCCCGCAGACTCGCCGTGCCCCTCCTCGCTCTATGTAAGCACTATGTAAGCAGCTTCGGCTCATCAGCACCGGCTTAGGCGAAGCTATCGGCGCACCAGCCAGTTCACCAGAACCGCAGCGAAAAAGACTGTCAGTCCCACCATCACCGACATGGGCAGACTGATCGCCCATTCCAGAACTCGAGAAAGCCCGGCCCAGCCCTCGATCTGTAGGGGCTCCGGCGGGTCCAGGCCAATGAACTCGAGCGCGTTGCGGAAGGGGAGCGGTAGCCATTCCCCTTCTCGAAGCCAGTGCCACACTTGAAACGCGAGCACGCCCGCAAACCAGAGCAAGCCGACGATTAAAGCAATAGAGACCAACGCAGCCGCGGCCTTGTCCCAAACGTCCTCAACCGGTGGTCGCGTCTCGTAACCCATCCTGTTACCCGCCTACGACGCGATGCTTGGCGCTGCTTCCTCCAGCACCCCGGCCAGCCGGTCGGCGGTATGCGCAACCATCTTCAGCAGCGCGGCGGTGTCGGGGTCGGTATGGCTGGCAATCGCCTTGCACCCGGTGCGGATCTCCAGGGCCAGGTCCCGAGCATCCTCCAGTTCCAGAAGGTGCAAGGTTTGGGTGATAGCATCAGTGTTGCTCATGGCGTCTACTCCTATGCAGTGACGTTGTGGGAAGTGCCCGGGGCAGTTGCAGCTACCCCGGGTGCGTTTTTAACGTAGCACCGGGGTTGCACCGGTGCCAGTGCTGGGCTTGGGGGGGATATGTTTGGGATGAAATGGATAAGTTCGGCTTGCATGGGCGCAGTACTGCTTGGCTGCGCGGTATCCGCACCGGCGGGCGAGTTCGAGTTGTTACGTGGGTTGGCAGCTTATTTAGATGGAGATTACCCGCTGGCATACGAAGAGTTCCGCCCGCTAGCGGAACAAGGAGACAAAGTCGCACAAGAAAGACTCGGGTGGCTATACGACAACGGTCTGGGCATTAGCCAGGATCACGCCGAAGCTGCCAAGTGGTATCGACGAGCTGGCGAACAAGGAAACTGGGACGCGCAAAGCAAACTCGGTTTGCTGTACTACCAAGGCCGTGGCGTCCCCCAAGATTACACTGAAGCCGCCAAGTGGTTTCGAAAAGCGGCGGAACAAGGGAGCGCGGCTGCACAGTATATGCTGGCGGTCCTCTATGGTCTCGGTCAGGGCGTCTTGCAAGACCAAGTTCGTGCTCATATGTGGGCGAACATCGCAACCGTAAACGGAGGACCAAACAGCCCCGAGCTCAGGGATATCAGGGATACATTTGCTCGCGAAATGACCCGCGACCAAATCGCCGAAGCCCAGCGCCGAGCTCGCGAGTGCATGGAGTCCAACTACACCAACTGCGACTGAGCCGCTCCGCTAACCATCTCCACCATCGCCGCCCCCATCGGGCGCCTTCAGTTCGCCATCCACCACCGCCCGTAAGCGTCCAGCGAAATACCTTCTTTTCGTCGTCCCGCCGCGGGTCCGATCATGAAGCCGAGTCCAGTTGGGGAGCAACGGCATCATGGGTTGGAGGCGACGGAGTCGGGAGGAGTGGCAGCGGTTGGTATCGGGTTGGCCGCGTAGCGGTCTAGCCCAGGGAGTGTATTGTGCGCAGCACGGGATCTCCGTCGGCAGCCTGCAGCGCTGGCGGCGGCTCCTGGATGCGGAAGCGGCGACGCCGCGACCGAGTTCGTGCCGGTGACGCTGGTGGGCGATCCGCCGCCCGCGGCGGCCGGTGGGCACCGGGGGTCGGACCTTTAGGAGGTTCGACGGATCAGTAAGATAAAGCCTGTGGGGCGATGAATTGGGGCCTTAGAACGGCAATTTGGGGCCGGGAACGTGGTTGTAAGGGGCGGGGTCTTCGGCGAGGTGGTAAGCATCGGCGTCGTTGCGCACAGAGCGATCGACGGCACGGATGCCCAACTGTACGTGGATTGTCCGCACGAACGGTTCGCTTCCCACGGCGAGCGCCTGCGTCCAACGATCATCCCGAGCGGCTCGGTCGTTGTGTAGCGCATCGTCTACCCACCCTCGATGGGTGTCGGCGAGGGACTGAAGCGTAGGCAGGCCGAGGGCCCGGGCCAGTGCCTCGCGGTCGATGATGCGGTAGCGCCGGGGCGGGAGCTGGATCTCGTGGTAGCCGCATACGAGCCACTCGGAGGGGTGTTGGACGGCGCCGGCGCGGACCATGTTGAAGTCGATGTACACGAGGCAGCGGGCGAGGTGATCGCCCGTTTCGACGGCGGTGGCGTGGTAGCGATCCTCCCAGAACGCACCCTTGCGATTTTTTCTGCGGTTGTAGGCTTGGGCGGTTCGCCCGGCGATCAGGCGCATGGCAGCCGGGATCTCGTTGCGTCCGGTATCGCGTACCAGGAAGTGGACAGTTGGACGTGACGATGTAGTTGAGTACACAGAGGTCGTAGCGTTTGCGGCTCTCGAACAGCCATTGACGCCAGCACAGGCGGTCGCGCTGGAACTTCAGGATGAAGTCCCTACGGTGGCAGCGATGGGTGATGTGCCAGACGCGGCCCGGCGCGAAGTAGCGGTTGGCGCGCGGCATGGGTTCCCTCCCTGGAACAAGCCATTTGGCGGTCGAAATGGGCAGTTTAAGCGCCCGGAAACGGGCTTTGAAAGCGGTAGGTGCTTGACTCTTGGGAGGACCGAGAGGTCCGACCCCGCGTCAGGATAGCTGAATCCTCCGACTGTTGGAGAATCCGTGGTCGTCTAGAACTTCTGCGAAGGAATCATAGCTTCCACGAAATACGGTAACCGTCGCTTTCTCTGCCGGTTCGCTCATCAGAATAAGCCTCTAAAAATGTCGTGAACCATAACGCCAAACTCAGCGGCGAAGCCTTTGGCGAGCCCCCTGTATTTGCTTGTTAAATGAATCATTTGCTACACCAAAATATAAGCTTGTCCCACTTACGAACTTAAATACCGAAAGCCTGTATAAGTTTCGAAGCAGTTTTGGCGCATCGGCTTGATGATCATCGAGATCTCTTACTATATCGGAATATAGCTTGAAAGCCTTTTCTTGCCTTTCCAGACTCTCTTCGATGAGGTCGCAGCTCCTAGCCACAAATGCAGTATTTTTTATTTCGCTATTGTTCCCAGCTTGAGAGAGTCGTTCTAGTTCATCAATTAGATGCTTGCTTTCGACGTTTTCTGGCTCAGAATGGGCTATGCCAACTGTACCTGGACACACATATGTGTATGCACTATGCCCCACTAATTTATGAGGCTGACAGAAATTGGAATTCGGGACAAATGATTGATTCTTGTGAACGTTCCAGAATTCTTCTTTAGTGTGAAATACTGGGCTCGCGTAAGTGACAACACCTTCATGTCCCACGCTTGACTCGAGGGCCTCCAGCGTCTTCTGTTGGTGGTCGAGCACTTTGTATCGGTAGTACTCGTGCCCCCAGGAATCCCATTCTGACGAGGTTTCTTTGATCATACGCTCGGGTCTTTTATGCTGCACAAATGCATTAAATTTGAACTTTGGAAGATCATTATCGAACGCTTCTTCTAGTGCATAGACATCTCTTGGAAAATACAAACCATTCAGATAGTTTCTGAAGAACCGTCTGTACCAAGGATAGCCGCCTAAGAAATGGCGCCAAAAATCCCTATTGCGAGTAAATAGTGCCGCATCAAACCCTAGAAAATTTTCAAGGTGTTGACCCGGTGGAAATATCAGGTTACTTCCCTGCAGCAACTCAATATTCAGGTGTTGCTCGTACTGCTTCTCTTCAAATTCTGCGAGCAAGCTAGGAACTCCTTACCATTTAACAGCAGATTAGACAGAATCTATCATATTGGTGATATGCGGTTTCTGCATAGTATCGTGGGGGGCTCTTGTGGCTGTACGCTGTCACGGGTTAAACCATTCTTTTATCATGGTATTGGCGGTTGCGTCGAGTGTGGGGGTGCTACACGCGGGCCCCCGGGAATGAACGGGAAGTCAATCAATACCTTACATGGCGCGAAGCGTTGGACTGCGGGTGAGCTGTAGGGGGAGGGATTGAAGGTTCGTCGATGGGTTGGTTCGCGGCGGCACGGGAAAATCGGTGGCACCGGCGTGGCGGACGATGGCGCTATACAGAATCGGTATATCACCGTTATCGCAGTGTGGCGTGACGGGCGGAGGCACCACGCGTGGGCCGAGAATCGGGCTTCCTGCGGAAGCTGTGGCGGCGTTCCCTGGTACGATCCGGCCAGAGGTTAACGGAGAGCCGGTGTTGGAAGCGCTCATGGAAGCGAATAGGGCTGTGGTGGTCTGCGGCATTCTGGAGGAAGCACAGGGGCGGATCTTCCTGGCGCGTCGCGGGGCGGATCAGGCGCTGGCGGGGTGTTGGGAATTTCCCGGTGGCAAGGTGGAGCCGGGTGAGAGCCTGGAGGCGGCGTTGTGCCGCGAATTCCGTGAGGAGCTGGCGATGGAGCTCCGGGTGGGGGAAGAGATCGGGCGCACGCGGATTCCGGGGAACGGAAGCCTGGAGTTGGTGGCGCTGCGGGCGTGGACGGATGACGAGAGGCCGGTGCTGACGGTGCACGATCGGTGGTGCTGGGTGTCACCATTGGAGGCTCAAGGGCTCGAGCTTGCGCCTGCGGACATCCCATTGCTCGAAGCCTTTATGGCTGCACGTTCCGAATGAGCCGATATAGCGCCGCCAAGTCGCTGTCCGGTGTCCAATGGGTCGGCCTACATGAACGGCTGGATACACCCCGGGTGCGGCAGGCGCTGGAGGCCCTGGGGCTGGAGGATCACGCCCGCTGGAGCCAGGGGCTCGGGGGCGACGATCTGGCGATGAGCCTGGTCGCCGAGCTGGCCCAGCGGCTCGCCGAACGCGCGGGCGAGCTGCGCGAGAAGGGACACGAGGACTGGACCCGGGCCGTGCAGGGACTGGCGGATGCGTTGGCGGCGGCGGGGCATCCCCTTTCAGGAATTGAGGAAGACCTTCCGCAGCCGCCGTTTCGGCAGTTGCTGGAAGTGCGTTCCCCAGCCGCCGACCATGTAGGGCAGCAGGAGACGCCACGGCCGGATGTTCCGCTGGCTCTGTCCAGCCTGCTCACCGGTTCGGATCGTACGCCCAGCCTGGTCACGCAGATTGAAAAGGAGCTGGCCAGTGCGGAGCGGGCCGACTGGCTGGTGTCCTTCATCAAGTGGAGTGGGATTCGCGCCCTGCGCGAGACGCTGAAGCGCTTTACGGAGACCCCGACGGCCGATGGCTCTCCCAGGCTGCGGATCGCGACGACCTCGTACCTCGGCGCCACGGATCTCAAGGCCATCGAGTTTCTGCTAGGCCTGCCGAACACCGAGATTCGGGTCTCGTACGACACGCACCGCACGCGCCTGCACGCCAAGGCCTACCTGTTCCATCGGGGCACGGAGTTTGGCAGTGCCTACATTGGCTCGGCGAATGTCTCGCGGGTAGCGATGGATGAGGGGCTGGAGTGGACGGCCAAGGTCAGTGAATACGAGCTGCCGCATATGTGGCGCCAGATCCAGACCTCGTTCGAGGCGCACTGGGCAGACCCGGCGGAGTTCGAACCGCTCACCCCGGATAACCTCCCCCGCCTGCAACAGGCACTGGAGTCGGAATCCAGCTCGGGGCCTGGGGAGCAGAAAGACGCCACCGCGTTCTTCGACCTGCGGCCGTATGCCTTTCAGCAGGAGATCCTGGAGGACATCCAGCGCGAGCGCCGTTCAGGGATCGACCGCCATCTGGTGATCGCGGCCACCGGGACCGGCAAGACCATGATCGCGGCGTTCGACTATCGGCGGTTTGCGCGCGAGCAGGCGGATAAAGGGCGCCCGTCGTTGCTGTTCATCGCCCACCGCGAGGAGATCCTGCGTCAGGCAATGGCGAGTTTCCGCCAAGTGCTGCAGGACCACGAATTCGGTGACTTGCTGGTGGGCGGGGCGCGCCCGAGTCAGGACCGCCATCTGTTCTGCACGGTGGCGAGTTGGAATTCACGGGACCTCGATCGCCTAGACCCGGCGCATTTCGATTACGTGGTTCTGGATGAGGCGCACCACAGTACTGCCGGGAGCTACCAGCGCATCCTCGAGCATGTGCGGCCCAAGTGCCTGCTGGGCCTGACCGCGACGCCGGAGCGCACGGATGCCGACGATATCCGCCAGCACTTCGGCCAACGTTACACCCATGAGATCCGCCTGCCGGATGCGATCGAGCGTCGCCTGTTGGTGCCGTTCCATTACTTTGGCGTGGCCGACCATGAGTCCGTGGATCTGAGCCGGGTGAGTTGGCAGCGCGGGCGCTATGACGCCGAAGAACTGGAAGGGGTGTTCACTGGCAACCGGGCGCGCGCCGATTGGGTCCTGCAGCAGGCCCATGAACACGCCACGGATCTAGGCTCGGTCAGGGGCTTGGGTTTCTGCATCAGTCGCGCCCATGCCCGCTTCATGGCCGAGCATTTTTCGGCCAAGCAGGTGCCCAGCGCGGTGCTGACGGGCGACAGCTCAGATCACGAGCGGAAGTCGGTGCAGCGCGACCTGCGTGAGGGGCGCATCCGCTTCATCTTCACGGTGGACCTCTATAACGAAGGCGTGGATCTGCCGGAGGTGGACACCGTTTTGCTGCTGCGCCCGACCGAGAGCCTGACGGTCTACCTGCAGCAGATGGGGCGCGGCCTGCGCTTGCACGAGGGCAAGCCGCACCTAACCGTGCTGGATTTCGTCGCGCCGCAGCACCGGCGTTTTCGTTATGCCGCTCGGTTCCGCGCCCTGAGCGCGCGGCCGGAAAAGCGGGTGGACCACCAGATCCAGGAAGGCTTCCCTTGGTTGCCCAGCGGCTGCCTGATCCACCTCGACCGCCTGGCCACCCAGCACGTACTCGACAACATCCGTGCGCAGATCAACCGCCAGCGACCGCAGATCATCCGCGAGCTGAAGGACTGTTTCCGGGAGGACATCGACTCCGCCAGCCTGCCCAAGATGCTGGACTGCCTGCATATGGATGATGCGGAAGACCTGCTGCGCAAGGACCTGCCCTCCCGGCTACGCGCGGACTGCGGAGGCGAATCGACCGAAGCGCTGGGACCCTATGCCAGCGGCCTCAAACGCGGGCTGCAGCGTTTGGCGCGGTGTGACGATCACCAGTTGCTGGAAACCCTGCAGACCCATCTGGCGCAGCCGGCCGCGAACGTGGAGCAGCTTGCCGAAGAAGATCGGCTCCGGTTGGCCCTCGTCCACAGCACCCTATGGGGCAAGACGCGGCCGGGGGACGGGGACCTAACCGCCGTGGATGCCTTCGTCCGCGAACAGCGCCCCCTGTACCGGGATCTCCAGGAAGTCGCCGCCTGGCGACACGAGCGTATCGTCCCCGCCAGCGGCATCACCTTCCCGGAGCAGACGGGGCCGCTGGAACTGCACGCGTCTTACACCCGCGAGCAGATCCTGCTGGCGCTGGGACTTGGCAGCCTGGAGAAGCCCATCACCCAGCAGGAGGGTGTGCGGCACGTACCGGAGCGGCGGGTGGATGCGTTGTTCGTCACCCTGGAGAAGTCCGAGCAGGAGTTCTCCCCCACCACCATGTACGAGGACTACGCCCTCAACGAGCGGCGGTTCCACTGGCAGTCGCAGTCCGGCACCTCACCCACCTCGGAGACCGGGCAGCGTTACATCCACCACGAGGCGCGTGGCTACACCCCCATGCTGTTCATTCGGCGGGCCAAGCGTGATGCGACGGGCCTCAGCGAGCCATTCACCTTCTGTGGCCCGGTGCGCTACCAGCACCACGAAGGCAGCAAGCCGATGAGCATTGTCTGGGAGCTGGAGTACGAACTGCCCACCCGGCTCCTGCACCTCGCACGCCGCACGGTCTTGTAACGCGGCTGGGGAAACGCGGATCAGGCGGTTTGCAGCGCGGTCTTCTGTTCCCAGGCGAGGGCGTGGCGGACGATCTGGTCGAGGTCGGCGTATTGCGGTTCCCAGGCGAGGGTCTGGCGGATGCGGCGGGCGTCGGCCATCAGGGCGGGTGGGTCGCCTTCGCGGCCCTCACCGTTGGCATCATCCAGCGCGAGGCTTTCAGGTTTCGGAAGCCCGGATGCCGTCAAGCACTTCTTCCAGCATTCGAAGGATGCTGGTGGCGCCCGCAGGATCATGTGGTGAGGTGGCGATCATGTCGCCAACAAGCTGAAGCCGCCCGTCCGGCGCTGTCTCCCGTTCCAGGATTTCGACGAGACTGGCCCGGGGCGTCGGCGCCATGAGGGAGGCCAAGTCTGCTCCGAGCATATGCGCCCCGGCTTCTCGATAGTCGAAGTCTTCGCGATCAAGCAGGCTGGCATGCTCCTCGAACAGGCGATCACGATTGCCGGCATCCAGGTACGTCTCCACAAGGTGCCGAAAGTCTTCCGCATCACGTCGTCGTCGGCCGTCCAGCCGACCATCGTCCCAGGCAATGAGCTTGAGCAGGGCCAGGCCTGCAGGAGAGACGCAGCGAACGTCGGACGGTGGGTCGCTCCGGACCCGCACCAGGCGAGCCGTCTTGAAAGCGTCGCCGAAACCCAGGACGTTCATGCGAACCGTGTGGTCGGGTGGCCAGGTGATCTCGTGGTCCGAGTCCTCGATTTTGCCGTACGGGATCAAGTCGACGGGAAGGCGTTGGTCGCCATCGGTGAAAATCAGCCGCTGCGCGGCCCGATCGGAGACGAAACGCCCGGTTGCCAGCAGGCTGTTCTCGAGATCCTGGAACGTATCCCAATGTGCGATCTCCAGCCCGAGGTCGATATCCCGGGTGGCCCGCCGCACCTCAAGGCCGAAACCATGGTGAAGCACCATATCCCGCGCGGTCGCACCGACCACTACAAACGGGATGCGGAGATCGGCGGCCAGGCGATCGATCTCGCCCAGCGCTTCGGCCAGTAACGGGTCAATCCGGTTCGAGATGTCCAGCCAGACCCTGTTCATAAAGCATCCTTGCGGTTTCGATGTTCCGTTCGTGTCCGCTCGCCAGTAATTCGGCATAGACGAGCAGGCGGGGCGCCAGGTCCGGTGCGTCCGTGTTGCACTCCGGGGGCCAGAAGCTCTTGTGGAGCTCGATATTTCCGGTCGGGTCCTTGCGCAGGCCGAAGGTGGCCAGCAGCGGGCCCGGGGGCATGCGCGTGTGAATGGAGATGCGTTCCGGGACCAGGTAGCCGGTGAGTCGTGCGGCCGCCACTTCACCGCCCCATACTGCACGGTAGGGCTCCAGCGCGGCGTCCTGCCACCACTCCGGGTCGGCCGCGCGGTAACGCCCGAGGAAGGTTTTCGGCCGCAGTTGTTCGGGGTAGGCGAGGGTCCAGCGCTCGATCAGGGTTGGGTAGTTGTGCAGTCGCCGTGTGCGTCGGCCGGTTTCCAGGAGAAAGCCCTGGTCCCGCAGTGCATGCAGCGTTCGGCTGGCGCTCCCCAGTGACACGCCGGCGGCCTCGGCGATTTCCCGATAGGTGGAGCTCACGAGATGTGGAGCGCAAAGCAGGGCGAACACGATGCGCAGCCCGGCGCCCTGAGAGGCGGCGTGCGCTGCGGGTCTGGGATCCGGATATTCCATGGCCGTACGCTTGTTGCCCTTGATGAAGACATAGACTGGCGGGGCGTTGATGTACGCGTTGCCGGCGAGGTCCAGAAAGCCGATGTCCATGTCACGCAGGCGGTCGGCCATCTTCGGGTTCACGTATTCGCTGATGATCAGTGCGGGCCATTCGGGATCGAGCCGGTTGGCGGTCAGCCCCAGTTCGGCTGGAGTGAGCCGAGGCAGGACGTGGATTTCAAAGCATCGGTTAGTGTGTTCCGGGGCGAAGCGCAGGAATGCGGACCGGTCTCCCGCCCGAGCCGTGCTTCCGCGGGCGGGTGCGCGTTCAATTTGCGGCCGTAGTCCCGTCTCGCGCTCCAGGCGTTCGTATGCCTGCTGCAGAAGTGGATGTTCCGCCAGGGTTTCGTCGGTCGGGCGCATTCGTTCATTTCTAGTTCGTGTTCAATATGGTTGAACATAGGAGTAAATGGAACAAAAATCAAAGTCCGGACTGTTTGTGCGGTGAGGGACGGGATGTTTCCCGGCGCGCAGTGATGGTTTGGTGTTGCGCCGGTGGCGAGAGCATCGGCGTCCACCCGCGAATCTTCAGACCTTGCGTTTTGCCCCGTCCGTTATCGGGCGGGGCCGCGATCTCCGGGGAGAGGTGAGTGCTCAGGCGGTCTGAAGCGCGGTTTTCTGTTCCCAGGCGAGGGCGTGGCGGACGATCTGGTCGAGGTCGGCGTATTGCGGTTCCCAGGCGAGGGTCTGGCGGATGCGGCGGGCGTCGGCCATCAGGGCGGGCGGGTCGCCTTCGCGGCGCGGGCCGAGGGTGACGGGGAAGTCCACGCCGCTGGCGCGTTTCACGGCGTCGATCACCTCGAGCACGCTGTAGGCGTGACCGTAGCCGCAGTTGAGCACCTGAGAGTCGCCGCCGCCGTCGAGGTGTTCCAGGGCGCGGACGTGGGCGGCGGCCAGGTCTTCCACGTGGATGTAGTCGCGTTCGCAGGTGCCGTCGCGGGTGTCGTAGTCGGTGCCGAATACGGTGATGCCGTCGCGCTGGCCGGTGGCGGCCTGGCAGGCGACCTTGATCAGGTGGGTGGCGTCGGGCGTGGCCTGGCCCAGGTGGCCGTCGGGAGCGGCGCCGGCCACGTTGAAGTAGCGCAGGCTGACGTAGCGCAGGTCCGAGGCGGCGCCCAGGTCCATCAGCATGCGCTCGGACATCATCTTGGAGGCGCCGTAGGGGTTGATCGGCTGCAGCGGTGCGTCTTCCGCAACCGAGACGGTGTCGGGGATGCCGTAGACCGCGGCGGTGGAGGAAAACACGAAATGGCGCACGCCGGTATCCGCACAGGCCTGCAGCAGATTGAGGGTGTTGCGGGTGTTGTTGCCGTAGTACTTGAGCGGATCGGCGACCGATTCGGGCACGACGATATGCGCGGCGAAGTGGAGCACGCCGTCGAACCCGCGTTCTAGGGTGTCGCGCAGGCCTTCGGTATCGGCCAGGTCGCCGACCACCAGCTCGGCATCCCCCACGGCCCAGGCGTGGCCGGTACTGAGGTTGTCGTACACGGTGACCGTGTGCCCCGCCCTGCGCAGGTGCTGCAGGACATGGCTGCCGATGTAGCCGGCCCCGCCCGTTACCAGCAGTTTCATCCATCGCCCCCGGTCGCTGTGGGTTGGGGCTGGCGGGGCGCGTCAGGGGTCGGGTGGTGCCGGGTGACGGCCGTATTGCCAGCGATACCACAGAATACCGAGGTACTCGTGCATGGCGAGCCAGCTCGTGCGAATGGCGTTAGCCTGGGGTTTGAAGGCGCCTAACGACAGCCGCGTGTCATGCGCGACGAACGCCCCGGTTGGCGCCGGGATGGGCTCCAGCCCGGCGCGTTCGAACGCGGCCGTGGCGCGCGGCAGGTGGTGGGCATGGGTGACCAGCAGCACGCGTTGCAGGCCGTGTTCCTGCAGCAGCGCGGCCGAGTGGTGGGCATTGCCCTGCGTGTCGCGCGCCTGAGGTTCCTGCCACACCGGCGATACCCCGAACTCCTCCAGCACCTCGGCCATCCAGCGGGCCTCCGGTTCCCGATCGTCCGGGCCGCCGCCGGTGGCGACCACCGGCAGGCCGGTGCGTCGGTGCAGGGCGGCGGCATAGCGCAGGCGCACCAGGGCCAGGTCGTTCACCGTCTCGCCGGAGAACTCGACGGCGCCGCTGCGGTAGCCGGCGCCCAGCACGACGATCGCCTCGGCGCGTTCCAGCGCCGCCGCGTCGGGGGGTGACCAGGGCGTCTGCAACGGGGCCATCAGGGCGTGGCTGACCGGCGGGAGGCTGAAGGCGTAGGTCAGCAGGAGCCCGGTGATCAGCAGCGCCTTGCCCGCGAGGGTGCGCATCAGCAGCAGGCCCGCCAGGGCCAGCAGCAGCGGCCCGCTGGGCGGGAGCAGCAGCCAGTCGACCAGAAAACGCAGCGACAGAAAATCCACGGGGCATCCTTGTTGGCGGTAGCAGGACGGCCCGGCGGCGCCGTAACGCGAACGTTAGTCAGGAGCCACCGGGAATGAAGGCCTTACGTGGACTCTGTTCACAACCGGGGCCTAACATCAAGTTGCTTGTGGAATCCGGTATTCCCGGTAAGCGTAGCCAGGTATCGCGGCCTTCGGGGTGCGGTGCGGGCCCGGTTCCCGGTCGGGTGAAGCCTCCAAACAACCGCCAGAAATGTCCAAGGGGGAGTCGCGATGTCCCTGATCCATGCTTCAAAGGTCGGGCCGAAGTTCGGGTTTGCCTTCCTGCTGCCGGCCCTGATCCTGGGTGGCTGCGCCACGACCGATTTTCCGGATGCCCCGACCTCCATCGAGCGCACGGTGATCGAGCAGTACATCATCGGTCCCGGCGACTCCCTGCAGGTGTCTGTGCGTGGCAATCCGGATCTCTCCACCGGCGTATCCGTACGCCCGGACGGGCAGATCACCACCCCGCTGGTCGAGGATGTCCAGGCCAGTGGCCAGACGCCCACCGAACTGGCGCGGGCGATGGAGGAGGAGCTCTCCCGGTTCCTGCGTGATCCGATCGTCACGGTGATGGTGACCGGCTTCGCCGGGCCCTACAGCCGCCAGATCCGGGTGATCGGGCAGGCCGCGGAGCCGCAGGCGCTGCAGTACCGCGAGGAGATGAGCGTGATGGACGTGATGATCGCGGTGGGCGGTATCACCGACTTCGCGGCCGGCAATCGCGCGGTGATCGTGCGCAACGAGGACGGCGAGCGCAAGCAGTACCGGGTGCGCCTGGACGACCTGGTGAACGGCGGCGACATTTCGGCCAACGTGGACATGCTGCCCGGCGACACGCTGATCATTCCGGAACGACGCTTCTGACGAGCCCGGGGCGCGACGGGCGGGTTCCGGGCGCGCGGCGCTGAGGCGCCGCCGGGGAATCGTCGCCGCCACGCTGCGGGATCGGGGACGGTAGACATGGACCCCCTGACAAGGACGCACAACCCCGCTGCGCAAGCGCCTCGGCGAGAGGGCTAGTCGTGCGCATCTTCGGTCACTACATACGCCGCCGCGTGCTGATGCTCGCGGCCGCCGAACTGCTGGTGGCGTATCTGTGCCTGTACCTGGTGCTGACCTTGCCACCCTTTCAGCCGGAGGCCCTCAGCCTGCTGGACCCGGAGCTGGTGGCGGCGACGCTGGTCGTCCTGCTGGTGCTCACCCTGGCGGGCCTGTACGAGTCGGACTATCTGGCCACCCGCAGCACGCTGCGCTCCCTGTTGCGCCTGGTGCCGGCGCTGTTGTTCGTGGGCGGGCTGCTGCTCCTGTATGGGGCCCTGGTGCCGGCGGCGCTGTTTTCGCCAACGGCGGTCGGCGGCGGCGTGCTGCTGTTGCTGACCGGGCTGGTTGCCGAGCGCACCCTCTGGTGCAATTTCTCCGACGCCGACGCCTTCAAGCGCCGCATCCTGGTGCTGGGTACCGGCAGCCGGGCCCGCGCGATCGAGACGGTCCACGCGGACAAGGCCCCGGACGACCTGCCGTTCCGGGTGCTGGGCTACATCGCCACCGAGGGCGAGAAGGACTGCGCGCAGGATCCGGCGCGCCAGTTACAGCTGGGCTGCGATGCGAGTCTGCTGGAGATGGCGCGCGAGTTTCGGGCCCACGAGATCGTGGTCGCCATCCGCGACCGACGGGGCAACCTGCCCGTCCGGCAGCTGCTCGAGTGCAAGCTGAACGGGGTGGCTGTCACCGATGTGTCCAGTTTCTTCGAGCGCGAACAGCAGCGGGTGCAACTGGACTCGCTGAACGCCAGCTGGCTGATCTTCGGCGAGGGATTCCGCCAGCACTGGTCCCGCAACGCCATCAAGCGGACCTTCGACGTGCTGGCCAGTTCGATGCTACTGCTGGCCACCCTGCCGGTGATGCTGGTCACCGCCCTGGCCATCAAGCTGGAAAGCCGCGGCCCGGTGTTCTACTGGCAGACGCGCGTGGGGCTGGGGAATGTGCCATTCGAGGTCTGCAAGTTCCGCAGCATGCGCGAAGACGCCGAAGTCGATGGCGTGGCGCGCTGGGCGGTGCGCGACGACGACCGCGTGACCCGCGTGGGGCGCATCATCCGCAAGCTGCGTATCGACGAGCTGCCGCAGGTGATCAACGTGTTCCAGGGCAGCATGTCGTTCGTCGGGCCGCGCCCGGAGCGGCCCGTGTTCGTCGAGCAACTGACCGAGCAGATCCCCTATTTCCCGGCGCGCCACTCGATCCGCCCCGGCATTACCGGCTGGGCGCAGGTGCGCTACCCCTACGGGGCCTCGGTCGAGGACGCGCGGCAGAAGCTGCAGTACGACCTGTACTACGTGAAGAATCACACCCTGTTCCTGGATGTCCTGATCCTGATCGAGACGGTCAAGGTCGTCCTGTTCGGCCGCGGCGCGCGCTGATCCCGTAATGACCAGTGTTCCCCTGGCCGCGATCGGCTACCTGACAGCGGCACTGGCGTTCCTGGTGCTGGCGGTGGTGACGCTGGTGCGCTGGCGCAACCGGCCCTCGGGCCTGTGGGTGGTCCTGGCCGCGTTGCTGTCGGTGGGCTGGGCGGGCTACCTCGGTTTTCTCGCCTGGCAGTACGGGACCAGCGCGGCGATCTCCGGCGGCGTGATGGAGGTGGCGCGCAATGCCGGCTGGTTCGCACTCCTGCTGGCGTTGCTCGCGGGCAGTGGAAGCCGCCCGGGGGTCGATCCGCGCGCCCTGCGCTGGTGGGCCAGTGGTGTTGCGGCCTTTCTGCTGTTCATCCTGGTGCCGATGCTGTGGCCGCAGTTGCTGGGCGCGATCTGGCCGGGGCTGGCCACATTGCTGATGGCGATCGCCGGGCTGGTGCTGGTGGAGCAGGTCTACCGCAACACGCCGCCGCAGAATCGCTGGGAGATCAAGTTCCTGTGCCTGGGCCTGGGCGGCCTGTTCGCCTTCGACCTGTTCCTGTTCGCGGACCTGGTGCTGTTCCAGACCATCGACAGCCCGTCCTGGCAGGCCCGCGGGTTCGTGAATGCGCTGGTGGTCCCGCTACTGGCAATTTCGGTGAGCCGGCGCCTGCCGCAGCGCGAGGGGCCCACGGTTTCGCGCCACCTGCTGTTTCACACCGCGTCGCTGATCGGGGCCGGGCTGTACCTGCTGGCGGTCGGCGGCGCGGGCTACTACCTGCGCCACCACGGGGGCGACCTGGGTGCCCTGCTGCAGGTGACCCTCCTGTTCGGGGCGGTGCTGCTGCTGGCGGTGGTGCTCTTCTCCGGCAGCGTCCGCGCCCAGCTGCGGGTATGGCTGGCCAAGCACTTCTTCAACTACCGCTACGACTACCGCCAGGAATGGCTGCGCTTTACCGGAACCCTCGCGCAGACCGATGACGAGACCCCGTTCCGGCAGCGGGCGATCCAGGCCATCGGCGAGCTGGTCGAGAGCCCCGGTGGCCTGCTCTGGGTCCATCGCGACGACGGCCGCTTTGCCCTCGACGGCGTGCTGAACCTGGGCGAGCCGGAGTACCCGGCGCTGGAACCGGACGATCCCCTGGTGGCATTCCTGATGCGCTCCGGCTGGGTGATCGACATCGACGAGTTTCGCCGCGATCCGACGTTCTATCACGGGCTGGAGCTGCCGGCCTGGCTGGTGGACAACCCGCGCCACTGGGCCGTGGTGCCGCTGCTGAAAAGCGATGGCCTGGAGGGCTTTGTCGTGCTGGCCCAGCCGCGGGCGCGGCATCGCATCGACTGGGAGGAGCGCGATCTGCTGAAGACCGCGGGTCGCCAGCTCGCCGTGTACGTGGCGCTGGTCCAGACCGACGAGGCCCTGCTGGAGGCGCGCCAGTTCGAGACCTTCCATCGGCTGGCGGCGTTCCTGGTCCACGATCTCAAGAACGTCTCTGCCCAGTTGTCCCTGATCAGCGCCAACGCCGAGCGCCACCGCGACAATCCCGAGTTCGTGGCGGATGCCTTCCGCACCGTGGGCCATGCCCGCGAGCGCCTGGAGCGCACCCTGGCCCAGCTGCGCAAGGCCCAGCCGGGGGCCGACAGCCCGCGTCAGGCGATCGAGGTGGACGCCCTGCTGGAGGAGGTCGCGCACGACAGCCGCGAGGTTCGGCCGGTGCCCCGGGTCACGGTCGAGGCCAGCGCCGGAGTCCTCGGAAACCGCGACGCACTGCGGAATGTGCTGCTGCACCTGGTGCGGAATGCACAGGAGGCCACGCCGGATAACGGCGATATAACCATGACCCTGAAAACCCGGGATCAATGGGCCATCATCGAAATCGAGGACAACGGGGCGGGCATGGACGAGGACTTCGTCCGGCGGCGGCTCTTCCGCCCCTTCCAGACCACCAAGGGAAATGCCGGCATGGGCATTGGCCTGTACGAGGCCCGGGACCTGGTGGTCCGGATGGGTGGGCGGATCGATGTATCCAGCCGCGTTGGCGAGGGGACCGCCTTCACGCTGCGTCTGCCACGGTACGGCACATGAGGCGTCTTCGTGCCGTTCACCATCACGTCCTCGCGGGGCCGGGTGCAAAGTAATGGAGTCGATGCTCAAGCTGCTGATTGTCGAGGATGACGCCGGCCTGCAAAGCCAGTTGCGCTGGTGCCTGGACGGCTACGAGATCCTGCAGGCCCAGGATCGCGCGAGCGCGATGGCGCATATGCGCCGGCACGAGCCCGAGCTGGTCACCCTGGACCTCGGCCTGCCCCCCGACCCGGCCAACGCCACCGAGGGCCTTGCGCTGCTGGAGGAGATCCTGGCGTTCAACCCCGGGGTCAAGGTGATCGTGGTCACCGGCAATGACGATCGCGAGAACGCGCTGAAGGCCGTCGCCCTGGGGGCCTACGATTTCTACATCAAGCCCGTGGATGCCGAGCTCCTGCGCCTGATCGTGGACCGCGCCGCTCGCTTGTACGAACTCGAGGAGGAGAACCGCCGGCTGGCCCGTGGCAGCACCTCTTCGCTGTCCGGGATCATCACCTCGGATCCGCAAATGCTGCAGGTCTGCCGCATGGTGGAGCGCGTGGCGCCCTCCGACGCGACCGTCCTGCTGCTGGGCGACAGCGGGACCGGCAAAGAGGTCCTGGCGCGCGCCGTCCACGACCTCAGCAACCGCGCGAAGGAGCGCTTCGTCGCGATCAACTGCGCCGCGATCCCGGAGAACCTCCTGGAGAGCGAGCTGTTCGGCTACGAGAAAGGTGCCTTCACCGGCGCGACGCGCCAGACCATCGGCAAGATCGAGCATGCCGACAAGGGCACGCTGTTCCTGGACGAGATCGGCGACCTGCCGCAGAGCCTGCAGGCCAAGCTGCTGCGCTTCCTGCAGGAGCGCACGGTCGAGCGCCTCGGCGGGCGCAACGAGATCCCGGTGGATGTCCGCATCATCGGCGCCACCAATCAGGACCTCCAGGCCCTGATCCGGGCGGGCGACTTCCGCGAAGACCTGTTCTATCGCATCAGCGAGATCAGTATCGACATCCCGCCGGTGCGCGAACGCCAGGGGGACGCGACCCTGCTGGCCCACGCCCTGCTGGAGCGCTTCGCGCGCGAGCAGGGCAAGCCGCGCCGCGGCTTTACCGCCGACGCGCTGCGCGCGATCGAGGGCCACCCCTGGCCCGGCAATGTGCGCGAGATGGAAAACCTGATCCGGCGCGCCGTGATCATGGCCGACGGCAACCTGGTGACCGCGGAGGACCTCGGGCTCGAGGACCGCGACCAGGAAGCGCCGCCGGAGCGTCTGCGCGAGGCCCGCGACCGGGCCGAATACCAGTCCGTGATCAAGGCGATGGGCCGCTGCAACGGCAACATCGCCCAGGCGGCCGATACCCTCGGCATTACCCGTCCAACGCTCTACGGCCTGCTCGACAAGTACGGGCTCAGATGAGGCACACCATGGTGACTACCCGATACACGAAACAAGCATCCGGCCCGGCCCGGTCCCGTCACAATGGGATACTGCCGGGACGCCTGAAGCCGCTGGCGCTGGCGGTGGTCCTGGCCACCGGCGTGGGCCTGGCGGGCTGTGACCAGATCGGGACGGCCAGCGAACAGGACTACCTCGACCGTGCCCAGGCCCTGCAGGAGCAGGGGGACTACCGGGGCGCCCGCATCGAGTATCGCAACGCCCTGCAACTGAACACCGATGCCCCGGCCACGCGCCGCAGCCTTGGCGTGGTGTATCTGCAGCTGGACAACCCCGAGGAGGCCCGCCGCCAGCTGGAACGGGCGCAGTCGCTCGGTATCCCGGAGGCGCAGGTGGCGCTGCCGCTGGCCGAGGCGTGGTTCGCGACCGACCGCTTCGCGCGGATCCGGTCGCAGTCGGTGCCGGAGGATCTCGCCGCCGAGGAGCGGCCACGGCTGCACGCGCTGCGGGCGGTCGCCTTTGCCGCCGTGGGCGAGCGCGACGCCGCGGAGGCCGAGCTGGCACAGGTCGAAGCGTCCGAGCAGGCGCCGCTGCAGGCCCTGGCGCATGCCCATCTGTCGATGGCCGAGGGTGATGCCGAGCGGGCGATGGCCTCCCTCGAGCAGGCGCTCGATCAGGACCCCGAGCTGGCGCATGCCTGGAGCCTGCTGGGCGAGTACCGCCGTATCACCGGCGATTCCGAGGGCGCGGAAGAGGCCTTCACCCGGGCCATCGAGGTGCGCCCGGCTTCCGGACGTGACTACATGGCGCGCGCGATGGTGCGCCTGAATGCCGGCGATTATGAAGGGGCGCGGGCGGACGTCGACGGCCTGATGCAGGGTGGCTCGTCGCATCCCGGCGTGCATTACCTGGACGGGATGCTCCTGATGCAGGAGGAACGCTACAGCGACGCGCGCGCGAGTTTCGAACGGGCCGTGGCCGGCAATCGCACCTACAGCCCTGCATTACTGGGGCTTGGCCTGGCGCATCGCAGCCTGGGCAATCTGGAGCAGGCCGAGCACAACCTGAACCGGCATGTGCAGGAGAGCCCGGGATCGCTGCAGGGCATCCGTACCCTGACGGCGATCTATCTGGAACAGGATCGGGTGGAGGATGCGCTGCGGTTCGTGGACCGGGTCAGCCGCGACTACACCGGCGATCCCGCCGACATGGCGGAGCTGCGCGGGCGCCTGCTGCTGGTGGCCGGCGACTCCGAAGCCGGGATCGAAGCCTTGCGCGATGCCGTGGCCGCGAGCCCCGGCTCTCAGGGCCTGCAGGAACTCCTGGCGGTGGCGCTGCTCCGGGGTGGCGAGACCGAGGAAGGCCTGGACGTGATGCGTGCCGCCGGTGGCGGCGAGGTTACGGCGCAACAGGTCGATACCACCATGGTGCTCTACCTGCTGCAGGCGGGTCGCTATGACGAGGCGCTGGAACGCGCCCAGCGCCTGCAGGAGCTGGAGCCGGAGGCCGCCGGACCGCTGAGTCTCCAGGGCGCCGCGCTGATGGGACTGGACCGGACCGACGAGGCGCGCGCCGCGTTCCGCGAAGGGGTCGAACGTGACCCGGACGATATCTCCGTGGCGATGAACCTTGCCAGCCTGGAATTGCAGGCCGGCAACCGTGGCGCGGCACGGGAGGTCCTGGAAGCGATTCAGGATCGCCACCCCGGGCATGCCCGCTCCGCGCAGCGCCTGGCCAACCTGAGTCTCCAGGACGGGGACCAGCAGGGCGCCGCCCGCTGGTTTCGGGTGGCGATCGAGTCACAGCCCGAGATGCTGCCACCGCATCTCGCGCTGGCCCAGATCCAGCTCCAGGGCGGCCGCCCCGAGCAGGCACTGGAGACGCTCGAGGCCGCGAGTGAACATCATCCGGACAATCCCGACCTGCTGTATGCGCTGGCCGATGTCCAGCAGACGCTCAATCGGCCCGATGCCGCGGTCGCCAGTCTAGAGGCGGCCGTCGGGCAGGCGCCGGACAATGTGAACCTTCGGCTTGCCCTGGCCCGCGCGCATGCGCAGGCCGGTGACGAGGCCGCCACCGAGGCCACGCTGCGCGAGCTGCTGGAACGCCAGCCGGAACATTACCGGGCCCGCGTGCTGCTGGCTCGAGGGCTGGTCAACCAGGAGCGCACGGAGGACGCCCGGCCGCATCTGCAGCGGCTGGAAGAACGCTTCGAGGATCGCAGCGAGGTCCAGGCCCTGCTGGGACGTGCGGCCCTGCAGCGGGATGATCCCGCGGCCGCCGTGCGGCACTACCGGGCCGCGCTGGCGGACCCGGGTGGCCAGCGCCGGGACTGGGTCCATGAACTGGCGCGAGCGCAACGGGAATCCGGCGAGTTCGAGGCCGGCCAGGCCACGCTGGAAGACTGGCTCGACGAGCACCCGCAGGACCTGGCCACCCGGCACATCTATGCGGCGCAGCAGATGGCAGCGGGCGACGAGTCGGGCGCCGTGGCCTCGTACCGCCGCATCGTCGAGCAGGATGCGGACGACGTGATCGCCCTCAACAACCTGGCCTGGACCCTGCGTGAACGCGAGACCGAAGAGGCGCTCGGACACGCGCGCCGGGCCGCCGAACTGGCCCCGGAGGCGCCCCCGGTGCTGGATACGCTGGCCGTGGTGCTGATCCACGCAGGCGAGCCGGCCGAGGCTGCGGATATCCTGGGTCGCGCGCACGAGCTGGCTCCGGAGGATCCGGGCATCCAGTACCACCTGGCCTGGGCGGAAAGCGAA
This sequence comes from Thioalkalivibrio sp. ALE9, assembly GCF_000377445.1. NCBI lineage: Bacteria > Pseudomonadati > Pseudomonadota > Gammaproteobacteria > Chromatiales > Ectothiorhodospiraceae > Thioalkalivibrio > Thioalkalivibrio sp. ALE9. The sequence goes on along the minus strand of NZ_KB898133.1, from coordinate 30,666 downwards.
CAGGGCGCACGCGACGCCGCCGCCGACCGCCTGCGGCAACTGCTGGAGTCGCACGAGGCGTTCCCGCAGCGGGCGGACGCCGAGGCGTTGCTCGAGCGCCTGTAAGCCCGAAGAGGTCCGACGTTCGAAGGGGCTGCCACAGGCAGCCCCTTTTTTCATGCCTGCCCGCACGCCTGCACGGCCGGGATGACGGTGTGTGGGGGTATGAGGCCGGGAATCTGGATGCCCTGTTCCGCCCCCTGTGGGAGCCTGCTCGCAGGCGAATGCCCCTGCCCGCGTCCGGCTCTGGCAGGAGCTTCGCCTGCAAGCAGGCTCCCACAAGGATGTTTCCACCGCGCACCCCTCTGTCGTCATCCCGGAGACCGCGCAGCGGTTATCCGGGATCTGCCGGGATCTGCCGGGATCTGCCGGGATCTGCCGGGATCTGCCGGGGGCTGGCGCGGCGTCGGTGGCGGGGGTGGGAGATCCCGGCTCTTCGCTTCGCTACGGCCGGGATGGCGGAGTGTGGGGGAGTGCAGCGGTGGGGAATCCGGATGTCCTGATGTGACCCCTTGACCCCTGTGGGAGCCTGCTCGCAGGCGAATGCCCCTGCCCGTGCCCGACTCTGGCAGGGGCTTCGCCTGCAAGCAGGCTCGCACAAGGATGCCTCCGCCGCGCGCACCTCCCCCTGCCGTCATTCCGGAAACCGCGTAGCGGTTATCCGGGCTCTCCGGGGTTTGCACGGCGTCGGCGGCAGAGTCTGGAGATCCCGGCTCTTCGCTGCGCTACAGCCGGGATGACGGAGTGTGTGGGAACGCTGTGGGCGGGATGACCGGAGGGAGCCTTGGGGGTAGGGCATCCAGGGTGTTGGTCTGGCGTATGGCCGGAGGGCGGGCAGAAAAAAGGGCTCCGCGGAGGGAGCCCTTAACTCGGTGACCCCACAGGGGGGAGTGGGTCACCAAGGCTGTTGGTGGTGCGTGTTATGCGGCCTGGCGGTGGGTGCTGTTGGAGCGGCGGCGCATGCCACCGACGCCGATGAAGCCCGCCAGGATCAGCAGGGACAGACCCATCAGCGCCAGGGTACCCGGCTCCGGCACCGCGAAGCGCAGGCTGCCGTCATGGGTGGACTGGGTTTCGCTGAACAGGCTTTGCCCATCGCGCTCGTCGCCGTAGACATTGTTGGCATCAGCACCGAAGAAGGTCTCCGGCGGCGGTTCCTGGATGGTGCCCGCGCTGGCAAAGGCCGAGACGATGAACGTCGGGGCGCCTTCTTCGTCTTCGATCAGGTCTGCGAAGTCGATGCCGTCAGCGGTGAACCAGAAGCCCGGCAGCACGCTGGCCACCTGGAATTCGAAGGTGAAGGTCCCTTCGATGAAAGCCCCGCCCTGGCTCTCGAATTCCAGGATGCTGTTACCCGATTTCAGGGTCATCTCCATGACCTGTTCGCCAGCGCTGAAGTGGGCCTGCGCCGCTTCATAGTCTTGGCCGAAACCGGGGTTCGGGTCGGCCATGAACAGACTAAAGCAGCACCCGACCCCGGTATAATTGGCGTTGACGACATAGTTTCCGCCCACGGTACCGGTGCCGGTAATCACGCCGCGGAGCTCGTCCCAGAGCAGCCCCATAGAGTATGTACCGCCAAGGAAGTCGGGGCCGGACTGGGGTGCGGCACCGCCAGCGGAGGTCCGGAAGGACCCGGCATCGCCGTAGCCACGGTCATAGAACACATCGCCAACCTGAACCGGGTCCAACGGATCCTGAACGTATTGGAAGGTCTGGGTGTTCAGGTCGAACTGGATACGGCGGACGTTTTCGACCGAACCGCTGTAGTTCGTGGTGGCGTCGAGGTTGATGTCGAAGTCAATGACTTCCGCTGCCGTCGCCGTACTCGCACTGGCGGCGATCATGCCGACACAGAGCGAAGCGAGAAGTACTTTTTTCGCGTTCATGGGGCTCTCCTGATGCTCAATTTACAGCGATTCAACCATCGCCGGGGTCTGGCCTGGTGGCCGTGTCTGTTGCTTTCGGTTGAATACAAAGCAGGCTCCGTGCCAATTTCCCGGCTCGGGGTGGAGGCCTCTCAAGACATTGAAAATAAAGGAGGAAAGTGGGGGTCATGTGCTGGGCCATGGGCCGCGTGATCGCAGGAGGGTCTTGTGGCCGGGGAACTGTAAAGGGTGTCGACGAGCGGGCCGGCTGGATGAGGCCGTCAGGACGCCCGAAACCGGAGAAACCGGTAAAGAATGTGCAAAAACAGAGGGTTGTTCGGATTACTTGGCTTGTAAAGCATCTCGACAGGCCGGCCGCCAGAGGCGCGACCGGGGGCTCGGTCAGGCCGCGCGGGCCCGCGCGAGCCGGTGCCCGACGACCAGCAGGGCCGGGAGGACCAGCAGGTCGAACAGCAGGGCCGCGATCAGCCCGAAGGCGGTCAGCCAGCCAAAGGCGGCCGTGGGCTGGAAGTCGGACAGGGCCAGCAGCAGGAACTGGCCCACCAGCACGATGGTGGTGGCGGTGATCGCGCGCCCGCTGCGGCGGAAGCTGCGGGCGAGCGCCCAGGCAACCGGGCTGCCCCGCCCGCGGCGCTGACGATAGTTGTGCAGGACGTGGATGGTGTCGTCCACGGCGATCCCGATGGCGACACTGGCAATCATGGCCGTGGCCATGTCCAGCCAGATGCCGAGCAGGCCCATCAGGGCGAAGATCATCGCCACCGGTGCCAGGTTGGGGATCATGCTGAGGACGGTCAGCGGGATCGAGCGCCACATCAGCAGCATCAGAAGCGTGATCATCGCGGCCACGGCATACAGGCTGTGCAGCTGCCCCTCGATCAGTAACCGCTCCTGGTCCGCGAACAGTCGGGCCATCCCGGCCATGTCCCATTCCAGGTCGGCCGGCGGGTTGGCCTCCAGGTGGTCGCGCAGATCGTCCATCAGTGCGTTGATGGCCCGCGCCCCGTGGGCGTTCAGGTTGAGCAGGATGCGGCTGCGTTCGAAGTCGCGGTCGACGGCATCGAACAGGTCGCGGCCGTCGTAGATGAACAGGTACTGGGCGACCAGGTTGGGGTCGTCCGGGATGCGCCGGAAGGCCGGGTCTTCCTCGTTGAAGGCCCAGTGCATCTCGGCGACGAGATCCGGCAGGGACAGGCTGTAGTCCACCTCGGGGCGCTGGTCCAGCCAGTCCTGCACGCGCTGGATGGCCAGCATCCGTTCCGGGTCCTGCAGGCTGTCCCAGTCCGGCCCGTCGAACACCACCTCCAGCGCCATTACCCCGGAGAGTTCGCGCTCCACCGCGCGGGTCGCCTGGGTGATCGAGTGGTCGTCGTCGAAGAAGGCGTAGAGATCGGTTTCGACCTCGACTTGCCGGATCTGTGGGATCGCGAGGGCCACCAGGATGGCGGTGGCCAGCAGGACCCAGCCGGCGCGGCGGATCGCCAGGTGTGCCGCCAGCGCGGTGAAGCGGTCGAGCAGGCGCAGGCCGCGCTGCGGGGCGAGCCAGTCGCCGCGATCCCAGCGCACCATGATCGCCGGCAGGAGCAGCAGCACGACCGCCGCGGCGAGCAGCACGCCGAAGGCCCCGATCAGACCGAAGGTCTCGATCGGCCGGATGCTGCTGACCTGCAGCGACGCCAGCCCCGCCGCGGTGGTCAGCGCCATGAACGCGGTGGGACGGGCCACGGCGGCCAGCGCCGCCTCCACGCGGGCGCGTCCCCGGTGCCCGCGCTGCGCGGCATGCAGCAGGGCGTTGAAGAAGTGCATCAGCATCGCCACCGTCAATGCGGTCAGCAGGGGCGGCAGGATGGCGGAGATCAGCGTGAACGGCCGGTCGAGCAGGATCAGCAGGGCGATCGCGGGCCCGGTGACCGCGCTGATTGTGGCAGCGGACAGCACGACCACCAGCGGGCGCCGGAACAGCCACCACAGCAGCAGGAGGCTGATGGTCATGGTGCCCGGAACCAGGAAGGCGAGGTCCTTGACCATGGCCCGGAGCTGCGCGACATCCAGGGCGATATGGCCGGCGATGGCGGTCAGCTCGCCTTCCAGGTCGTGCTCGGCGATCCGGTCGCGGAGCAGGCGTTCCAGCTGCAGGCGCTGCAGGCTGTTTTCCAGCGCGTGCGGGCGCACGACCACCGCCAGCGCCTCGCCGCCGGGGCCGGCTACCAGGCCGGGGGCGAAGCGGTCACGCAAGACCCGCTCGCGCCATTCATCGGCCGTGCGCTCGTCCAGCGCGCGGCCGTCCACCAGGTGGTCCACGGTGAAGCCGTCGGTCGTGGCCCGGATGTGGTCCAGGGTGGTGACCGACAGGACCCGTTCGACGCTCGGATCGGCCTCCATGTCGCGCACCAGCGCGTCGATGCGTTGCAGGAAATCGGCCTCGAACAGCTCGCTGCCGGTAAACAGGCCGACCAGTACCTGATCCTGAGGGAAGCGTTCGCGCAGTTCGCGATCGAAGGTGACGGCCGCGGCGTCCTCGGGGAAATAGGACTCGGGGGCGTTATCCAGGTTGACCTGCAGAAGAACGGGGCCGGGCAGTAGGATCAGGAGGGCCAGGATGCCCAGGGCCAGCAGGGGGTGCCCCAGAAGCCAGCGCATCAGAACTGGCCCCGCCAGCCGGTGACGAGCATGCGGTTGTCACGATAGAAGCCCCCGGCCGTGCCCTCGGCCCCGTCCAGCCAGTGCAGGCCGATATAGAATTCCATGGGTTCGCGGGCGATCCATGCCAGTTCCGGGTTCAGGTAGACGTCGCGGCGGTTGAGCCCGATCGAATAGCGCAGGCGGGCCCGCCAGTTGTAGTCGGCAAACGGGCTCTCCAGTTCTCCGGTCAGGAAGTAGCTTTCGCGCGCATCCAGCATGTCGCCGGCGTTCAGCAGGTGCTGGCCCGCCAGCTGGGTGGTCATGCGGAAGTCCCCGTCTCCGGGGAAGCCCTCGGCGCCGACCACCCAGTCGACCCCCTCCACCGTGGTCTGGCGCAGGTCATCCGCGCGGGTCACCGGCACGTCGCTCAGCCAGGCGGCCTCGGCGCGCCAGGTCCAGGCGCCGGTGGCAAAGGCGGTGTCGCCGCCCACCACCCAGGTGCGCGGGTGGACGGCCTCCAGCGTCGGGTCCCCGGGTGGCTGGCCGGCCAGGATGGCCTGGCGGGTGTCGGTATCGAAGCGGTAGTAGGGCTGCGAATGCCGGGCCCGCTGGACGGTGACGGCGAAATCGGCGCCGCGGCCGGAGCGCCCCAGGCGCACGCCGGCGCCGCCGTTGCCGGAGACATCGTCGTCCAGCGCGGCCTGCTGGATCACCGGCGCCAGCGCCGGGTCCTGTGGCAGCCCCAGCAGGCGTCCGCGGTTGCGGTCCACCGGGTGCCAGAGGCTGTCAAGGTCGGGCAGCTCCGCCGGCCGGAACAGGGGCAGGAAGACCAGGTCGGCATGCCACGGCCCCTGGAAGAATTCCGCGCGGATCGCCGGGTTCGCGCGGCGCCGTTCGCCGTACGGGTCCAGGCCGAAGCGGGTCAGGTCCTTGGTGCTGAGCCGGTCGGTCGGCGGGATCTCGTCCACCCGTCCCCACAGGATGCGCTGGGTGCCCACGGTGACGCGCGTACGATCGCCCCGGTAGCGCAGGAAATTTTCGTCGTAGTCGGCGCGTGCGCGGGTGGTGCTCGGGTAGTTGCCGCCCTGCTGGGCCTGGATGTCCGCGCGCGCGCCCAGGCGCAGCTCCCAAGCCTCGTTCAGGTCGCGTCGGGCGCTGACCACGCCGCGGCCGTGCTGCACATGGTCCACGGGACGCCCGGATGTGCCCAGCACGCCCAGTTCGATCCGGGCGTCCTCTACCCGCAGGTCCCAGGCGGCGGCGCCGGTCTGGGTGTCCGCGTCCGCATCCTCGGCCGACTCCTCGCCGAATACGAACGCGCGCTGTGCTTCGTCTTCGGCATCACCGTTTGGGGTGTCGCGCGACGGTGCCGGAGTGTCAGGCGCGGCGTCGCTCGCGGGAGCGGAGGATGCCTCAGCGACGGCGACGGGCGCAGCGGCGGGCCCAGCCGTGGGCATGTCCGGGACCTGCAGCACCGCGCCGGCGCGCAGGGTATGCACGTCGCCGTCGAAGGCGTGCGGATTGTGTTCGAACAGGCGCTGGACCATCTCCCGAGTGGGGATGCGCGGGTCCGGGCGCAGGCGCTCGGCCACGCTCCACAGGGTGTCGCTGGCGCGCACGGTGTAGTAGTTGCCGGCGCCCGGGATGGGCGCGGGTTCGGTGCGCGCAAGCTCGTCCGGCGCGGGCGGCTGGAGCGTCGCCTCGGCCTTCAGGCCCTCGGGCCCGCCGTCAAAGGCATCCGGGTTGCGGGCATACAGCGCCTGCGCCATGGCCTGGATGCGGACGGACGGGTCGGGGCGCAGATCGCGGGCGATGCTCCAGAGGGTGTCGCCCGGCTGCACGGTATAGGGGGCCGGCGCCGCGGCGGCCAGCGGCATTGGCCCCAGCACCAGCAGCCCGGCGAGCACCGTGGCGCGCCATCCCCTGGGCCGGGGCGTGGGCGCTTCATGGGCGATAGGGGCGCGCAAGGCTCGGGTCCGACAGGCCGCGGAGGGTGAACAGTTCGTCCGGGAGGCCGCTGTTGTAGGTCACGTCCTCGACCTCGAGGATGGTGGTGCGGCCGCTGGCAAGATCGGTCATGGAGCTGCGGGTTACCGTCCAGTAGCCCTGGATCTCCTCGATCCGCTGTACCTCCAGGCGCTTCGCGGGCTCGTCGCCCCCTTCGTACAGGTCGATACGCAGCGGCAGGAGGGTCTCCTCGTGGATCCAGCTGACCCGCTTGCTGTAGACGGAGTTGCCGCTGTCCACGGGCACGCTCTCGAGCACGGTGACCGGGGTGCCCTCGTAGGTATCCTCGCCCAGGATGCGGTGGTGGTCCTTGTGCGGTTCGCGGTCTTCCAGGTCCTCGAAGTAGAGCTCGGACTGAACGAAGCTGCCACCCCGGTTCTCGCTGCTGATGCGGCGCTCGCGCTGGATCGCGGGCAGGTAGAGCCACTGGTCGACATCGCCGCCCGGGTGGTTGTGGACCAGAATGGCCGTGTCGGCAATGTTGCGCGGCGACGTAAAGCGAATGAGGTTGCGGCTGGCACCGGGCTCGTCGCCATCCAGCCGGTACTCGTAGCTTTCGCGCACGCGCTCGCGGCGGCCGCCGCCGGTGAGTGTCATGATCCCCCGGGTGACGGCATCGTCCCCGTCCGGGCGCTCGTGGACGGCGCGGGCCAGCTCGCGCGCCGCGGATTCCTCCGCCAGGGCCGCGGCCGGCAGGGTGGCGACCGCGAGCAGGAGGCCCGCGCCGAGCAGCATGGCGGTCCGGTTCATCATGGCGTCATTGTACCTCCGGGTTCGCGGCCCGCTGGTGCGCGCGCTGGGCGCGCAGTCGCCGGCGGGCGATCCGGATCAGCAGGCGGTGGAGCGGGTTGCGATTGCCCCCGGGGCGCCAGGTGCGGGCGAGGCGCTGGCGGTAGGCGTCGAAGTGCACGCCCCGCGGGGCCCAGGTTTGCGCGCCGCGCCCCAGCAGCAGTTTGAGCACCTCGGTGCCCATGACCCCGGCGCACAGGTCGCAGGCCATCGGCGTGGAGGGGCCGCGGCGTGCCGCCAGGTCGACGGCTGTCGGGTCGGCCAGGTAGCCCATCTGCAGCATCGCGGGCGCCAGGCCGATCATGAAGCGCAGGGCCAGTTCCTCGTCGTCCAGGTCGTCGTGCAGGTCGAAGTAGGCGTCGAAGCTCATCCCGTCGGGGCGGAAGTTCAGCAGGGCGGCCCCCATGCCGAGCGGGGCCACCGTGACGGCGGGGATGCCGCGCTCGGCACAGGCCCGGAAGACCTGGCGCCGGATGTCGAAGGCGAAGAAGTCGAGGCCGTCCACGTAGACATCCACGCCGTCGAGGAAGGCCTCCAGGTTGTCCGCGTGGACGCCCTGCGCAAAGGCGTCGATCTCGAGTTCCGGGTTGATGTCCCGGGCCATCTCCTCCAGCACCTCGACCTTGGGGCGGTCCAGCCGCGACAGGGCCGCGCCGACCTGGCGGTTCATGTTGTGCAGCTCGAAGATGTCGGGGTCGGCGATGCGGAAATGGCCGATACCGAGGCGCACCAGGGTCAGCAGGTGGGCGCCGCCGACCCCGCCAAGACCGGCGATCGCGATGCGGGCGCCGCGCAGCCGCTGCAGTTCGGCCGGCGTCACCCAGCCAACCGTTCGGGCGAAGGCCGTCTGGTAGTCGAACCCGGAACTCAATGCGCCAACCCGTTGAGTCCCGGTTGCGAGCGTGCCGGTAGCGGCAGGCGTGTCCGGCCGGTCGGGCGGACGACAGGGCACCCGGCAGCGCCCGGGAAGCGGAGCATCTGCGCGGATGTCACCGCCGGGGGAACACGCGGGGCGCGCAGCAAGGTCGACTCCACGTGCCGGCACAGCTCGCTCAGGGCACTCGATCGCTGGATGCTTTCGTGTGCCTCGCCGGAGTCGATGTAGAACGCCGCGCGCTTGCCATGATAGTGCACGACCTCGCCGATCTGGGTGAACTCCAGCCCGGTATGCCGCAGGATGCGGGCGAGGGCCGGCTCCATCATCGCGAAGGCATGCTGCTTGCGGTAGTGCACGCAGAGCAGGGTTGCGGCCACGAACAGGCTGACCGCGAGGATCGGGAACACGCGGATCTGGTCGGGCGAGAGTTTCAGGGCCTCGATGTCCCCGATCGGGGTGGCAGCCTCGCCGTTGCGGCGGCGGAACATGCTGTGCACGGCGAGCCGGGACACCTCGCAGACGTTGTCGCGCTCCAGCCGGTCCGGGCGCCAGGGGGTGTCGAAAAAGCTGTCGTGGCAATGGCGCTCCATGGGCAGCTGTCCGATCGGGTCCCGGGTGTCGACATGCACTACGCGCACACAGCCGGCGGCCATCCCGCTGGGCTTGTGCTCCAGCAGGCAGTGCCAGGCCTGGGCGTCGTACGCGTCGACCTCCTTGTGGCCCGGGCAATCCTCCTCCCGCTCGAAGCCGAACTCCTTGCAGTACACCTGGTAGCGAAGATGCTGGATGTCCTCCAGGTGTTCCCCGGTGCGCTGGGAGAGGTCGAAGTACCGCTTGAACCCGCTGACGATCGAGTCGCTTTCCACGACTAGTTTCCTCCTGCTGCAAGCCCCGCCACGTCCGGTGGCGGCCCCCACGCGGCGGGCACCTCCGTCGGATGCGGCGCCCCGCCCGTGGCGGGCTCTTCCCACGCAGTGTAGTGGGGAATCTCCGCCGCTGCCGGGAGTTGCAGGCGCTCTCGCCAGGCGCGCAGGGCCGTGCCCGCGGCCTCCGTGTGCGCGAGGCACGGGATGCGGGTACCACGATGACGGTGGGGGGCGCCGCACACCTCGATGGGCAGGCCGTGGCGTCGCAGCAGTCGCACGAGTGCCGGGCGCACCAGGAAGAACATCCGGCGGTAGCCGTGGCGCCGCGCGTACTCCTGCGAGGCCTGGCACAGGTGATAGAGCACCTCGGGCGAAGCCCCGCGCACGATCAGGCGCGACACCTCCAGTGCGGGTTCCCGGGACTGGGCTGCCACCTCGGGAAACAGCCGGCAGTTCGCCGTGGTCGGCAGGGGTTGGTTCCCCGGCAGGATCAGGCGCATGGCGCCCACCCAGCGAGCGTCCGGCGGGCGGCCTTCGTGGCTGATCAGGAAATGCTCGGCATGCTCGTCGTAGGCATCGCGCTCGATGCCTTCCGGGTGCTGTTCGGCGGGTTCGAAACCGGTTTCGCGGCAGTACACCTCGTAGCGCAGGCGGAAATGGATCCGTCGGGCGGCCTCCGAGCGTGCGAGATAGGCGCGGAACCGTCCGGCCCTATTCACGCGCAGAGCCGCATCCGGAACCGGATGCGGCGGGCGGTCGAGGGGGTGTGTCTGTACTTCGGTTGGGTGTCGAGTCCGTATTCGGATAATGCATGTTTCTGCTCCCATGGTCCGAGATTGAATGCCGCACCGTTCAGTGCGCGGCATTCGCGAACTGCAGACCGACCCCGCGCGGACTGGAAAACACCACCACGCCGTCGCGTACGCTGCCCTCCGCCACCATGACCCGGATGGGCGTTCCCGGGGGCAGTCGCGGCTGGTAGCGCAGCGGCATGACGCGTGCGCCGTAGCGCGAGATGTCCACCAGCCGGCAGCGCGCCGGTCGTCCCTGCACCCACATCTCGGTGAGTCGGTTGACGATCTCGCGCGGCCAGCGCCGCCGTTCCTCACGCATCGGGGCGGTTGCCCCGTCGTCCTGTCCCTCGCCGAACTGCCATGCCATGGCCGCGCCCCAGTGCCGTTCCTCCGACGAGCTGGCGTAGATCTGTGCCTGCGCCGGATGCGTGATCGGGGGTGACCCCAGTCGGTCGATCAAGGCCGCCACGAAGCTGGCGGAGACCTGTTCATACTCGCCGACGGTCTCCAGATCCTGATACAGCTGGCCGTGGACTTCGTCCAGGATGCGCAGGCGTTCCTCCCAGGGTTGATCCGCGATCGCCGGGAACCAGAAGTCCGCGAGCTCCAGTGCCAACTTTTCGTGACTCATCAGCGATCCTTGAGGGTCGGTGCAGGGGCCGCTGCAGGCTTACGACTCTACCCAGTGACCCGGTAGCAAACCCTGTACCAGTTCACAGAACCGCCCGGGATTCATTCGCCTTCGTGCGATCGCCCGCGCCGTGATCTGCGCGTCAGTTCGCCGTGTGTAAACAATCCCGACATCTGTGGACAGGTGTGCGCAAACCCACTTGAATGAACCTGGGATTTCCCCAAACCCGGCGGGACCGGCACGACGGTGCCAGAGCCGGGTGGTCCCGGCGCAACGCAGGCGCGTCCGGGGGACAGGTATTCGCTGCAGATCGGCCCGCGGGCGCTCCCATGCGCCAGTGCGGTCGGCGGGAAGCTGGGCCGTATGGAAAAGATCGTTCAAGAGCTCTGGCAGCATGTGCGGGGCACCTGGCGCAAGCGCTGGTGGATCCTGCCGATTGCCTGGCTGGTCTGTATCGGTGGCTGGGCCTACGCCCACAACCTGCCGGATACCTACCAGGCGGATGCCCGGATCTACGTGAACACCCAGTCGGTGCTGGACCCGCTGCTGCGCGGGATGACGGTACGCCCGAACACCGAGCAGCGCCTGCGCATGATTACCCGCACCCTGCTCAGCCGCGACAACCTCGAGGAAATCGCCCGCGAGAGCGATCTCGATGTGCTGACCGGGAACGCCAGCCTGGATGCCCAGGTGGCATTGCTGCGTTCGCGGCTGACCCTGGAGGGGGGCGAGCGCGACAACATCTACAGCGTCCGCTTCCGCCACAGCAACCCCGAGGTCGCCTACCGTGTGGTCCGGGAGACGGTTGACCTGTTCATGGCCCGCGGCATGGGCGACTCACGCCTCGACCTCACCACTTCGCAGCAGTTCATCGAGCGTCAGTTGGAGAACTACGAACAGCAGCTGCAGGAGAAGGAGGCCGAGATCGAGCAGTTCAAGCGCGACAACGCGCGCTTCCTCAGTGGCGATGGCAACTTCTACTCGCGGCTCGAGCGCACCCGTGACCAGTTGCAGCAGGCCCGGCTGCAGCGCCGCGAGGCCGAGAGCCGCCTGCAGACCCTGGAGCGGCGGGCCCGCGAGGGCCGGGCCAGTGGCGTGGGCCCCGGCGGCTACGAGAACTCGGAACTGGACCGGCGCATCAGCGAATTGCAGGAGAACATCGACGCGATGCGGCTGCGCTACACCGATGAACACCCGGACGTGGTGTCGTCGCGCCGCATCCTCGTCGAGCTGGAGGAGCGCCGGGAACGGGAGGCGCAGGAGTTCGCGCGCAACCCGCAGGCCATCCAGCGCCCGGGCAGCAGCAACGAGGCGCTGCAGAACGCGATCTCCGAAACCGAAAGCGAGATCGCCTCGCTGACCACCCGCATCGCCGAGTTCGAGGAGCGGGTGGCGCGGCTGGAGGGCGATGTGGACCGCGCGCCGGCGGTGGAATCCGAGCTGACTTCCCTGACCCGCAACTACGACGTGCTGCGCAATTCCTACCGCCAGCTGCAGGACCGTCGCGAGCAGGCGGTGATGTCCGAGGCCGTGGAGAGCCAGACCGACGCGGTCGATTTCCGGGTGCTGGAGCCACCGCGCCAGCCCACGGCGCCGGCCTCGCCGGATCGGCCCATGCTGGCCACCGCCGTCCTGCTGGTCGGCCTGGGGGCGGGCACCGGATTTGCCTTCCTGCTGTCGCAGCTGCGGCGAACCATCAGCAGCAGTCAGCAGCTGGCGGCGGTGACCGGCCGCCCGGTCCTCGGCAGTGTGTCGCGTGTGCGCACCCCGATGACCCGGCACCGGCGGTTGTCCGAGTTGGCCGTTTTTGCGGCGGCGCTGGGGACCCTGGTGGTGGTCTATGCCGTGGTCATGGGGCTCTATGCGACCGGGTCCGAGTTCCTTCTGGACGAGCTCATGGGATGGCTGCGATGAGGGTGCCGGGCGGGTTCGCCGGATACGTTTCCGCTCATCGCCGGGCGCACCGACTATCTTTCAGGGAACGGGCCGATTCGACGCAATCGGTTGCCGGCAGGGGGCAGACAGCGCGATGAGCATTATCGAGAAGGCACTGGACAAGAACCGGGCGCGACAGCCGGTCCCCGAAGCCAGGGCGGAACAGGCGCCGGCCCCCGAAACCGCGACACCCGAGCCCGAACTTCAACGGGCACCGGTATCACAGGAAGTCAGCATCGATTTTGCCTGGCTGCGCAAGCAGGGGCTCATCGTGCCCGGGGATCAACGCTCCAGCGTGGCGGAAGAGTTCCGCATGATGAAGCGCCCGTTGCTGAACAACGCCTTCGGGCGCCACGCGGCAATGCGCGTGCCCCGTGGTCGGCTGATCATGATCACCAGCGCCCTGCCAGGGGAAGGCAAGACCTTCACCAGTGTGAACCTGGCCCTGAGCATGGCGATGGAGCTGGAACGCACGGTGCTGCTGGTGGATGCCGACGTGGCGCGACCGGCGATCCCCCGCACGCTGGGTTTCAAGGCCGACCTTGGACTGATGGATGTCCTCAGCGAGCCGGATATCCAGATCCCCGATGTGCTGCTGCGCACCAACGTGGAGAACCTGACCGTTCTGCCCGCGGGCCGTCCGCACGGGCGTTCGACCGAGATCCTGGCGAGCGACGTGATGCGGGATCTGGTCGATGACCTGCACGATCGCTACGAGGACCGGATCATCCTGTTCGACTCCCCGCCCCTGCTGGCGACCAGCGAGCCGGGCGTGCTGGCGACTCACATGGGACAGGTGGTGATGGTGGTCGAGGCCGATCGCACGCCGGCCACCACGGTGGAGCGGGCCATGCATCAACTGGATTCCTGCGGGGTCGTGCTCACCTCTCTCAACCGCGCGACGCCCGGTATCGGCATGGGGGGGCAGTACTACGGGGGCAGCTACTATGGCAGCGAGCGTGATCATGTCGCCGGCGCCCCGTCGCGCTAGGCCCCGGGGCCCGGCGGTGGCCCGTCGGTGGTGGATCGGCGCGGCCGCGGTCGTGCTGGCGGTGCCCGGTAGTGCGCAGGCCGTCGACTGGACGTTCACCCCCCGGGTCACGGTATCCGCGGAGGTGACTGACAACGCCCGCCTGGCCCCGCGGGGGCAGGAGGAGGCGGACCTGATCGGCACGGTCGCGCCCGGGTTCACGCTGCGCGGCGAAGGCGCGCGCAGCGACACCCGCATCGACTACCGCATGAACTCGCGCTTCTATGCCGACGATACACGCCAGGACCGCACGACCCACACCCTGCGCGGCCGCACGAACTGGGAGCTGGTGGACGATACCTTTTTCGTCGACGCCGGGGCCTCGCGTACCGAGCAGGCGGCCTCGATCCTCGGGCCGGTCGGCATCGGGGGCAGCACCCCGCGCGAGAACCTGCAGGAGACCACCACCTACAGCGTCTCGCCGATGCTGCGCACCCGCTATGGCAGTTTCGCCACCCAGGAGGTCCGCTACACCTACGGCGAGAATCTCTACCACCGCAGCAACCGCCAGGACAGCGACTTCCACCGGGGTGAATACGTCCTCGACAGCGGGGCCGCCTTCAACCGTCCCTTCTGGCAGCTCGCCGGGTTCTACGAGAAAGAGCGCTTCGAGGATGGCCTGGAGGGCGAGTTCGGACAGGTCAGCGGGACCCTGGGCTACCGGTTCGGGCGGTCCCTGCGCCTGTTCGGCGTGGTCGGCGAAGAGTTCAACGACTATGCGACCACCCGCGAGGACGATGACGGCGGCTTCTGGCAGGTGGGGGCGGGCTGGGCCCCGACGAGGGTCACCAACATCGAGGCCCGCTACGGCGAACGCTACTTCGGCAAGAACCGGTCGTTGGCGGTCGACCACCGCAGCCGCCGCGCCACCTATCGCCTCAGCTACAACGAGGGCGTGAGTTCGACCCGGCAGCGGCGCGACGGGCCCTTTGCCCAGCTCGCGGAGGACATCCAGTTCATGTCCGTCGATGAACTTCTGGACAACTACTCCCCGGAAGAGATCTTCCTGTTTCTGCTGAACCCGGAGCTGGGCGACGAGGCATTCGTGGAAGGCTTCTACCTGACCCGAACCTGGCGCGCCGGCTGGAGTTACGACACCGGTCGCAGTGTGTTCGGCGTCAACCTGATCCAGACCGAGCGCGAATCCGAGACTCAGACCAACGTCGGCCTGTTCGAGGACAACCGCACCCAGCGCGGGGCCAGCGCGTTCTGGCAATGGCGCTACGGTCCGCGCACGACGACCCTGCTGACCACCGGCATCAGCCGGACCGACTTCACCGACAGCGATCGCGAGGATGACCTCTGGTTCCTGCGCGCCAGCGTCAGTCGTCAGCTGACGCCGGATACCAGCGCCAGCCTGGCCTACCGGCACCAGCGCCGGGATTCGAACGCCGCGGCCAACGAGTACCGCGAGAACGCGATCATCGGCACGCTGACACGGGAGTTCTGAGGCATGTACGAGGAATTCTATGGTTTCACCGGCCGGCCCTTCGCGCTGAGCCCCGATCCGCGGTTCTTCTACGCGAGCAAGGGCCACAGCCGGGCGATGGCCTATCTCGAATACGGCGTGCAGCTGGAGGAAGGCTTCATCGTCATCACCGGCGAGGTCGGGGCCGGCAAGACCACCCTGGTGCGCAGCCTGTTCGAGACCCTGAGCGACAAGCCCCTGGTGGCGGCCCAGCTGGTGAGCACACAGCTGGATGCCGAAGACCTGCTGCGCTCGGTCTGCCTCGCCTTTGGGCTGGAGGATGCCCCGAATCACAAGGCCGGGCAGCTGCGCCGCCTGGAGTCCTTCCTGCACGACACGCGGGCCCGCGGCCAGCGCGCGCTGCTGGTGGTCGACGAGGCACAGAACCTGGGTCCCGACGCCGTGGAAGAACTGCGCATGCTGTCCAACTTCCAGGGCGAGGACGGCCCCCTGCTGCAGAGCTTTCTGCTCGGTCAGCCGGAGTTCCGGCGCCTGCTGCGCAGCGAGAACATGCAGCAGCTGCGCCAGCGGGTGATCGCGACCTACCACCTCGGCCCGATGGACGAGGACGATACGCGCGCCTACATCGAGCACCGTCTGGCACGCGTGGGCTGGAATGGCCGGCCGCATTTCGACGCTGACATCTGGCCGCGCATCCACGACTACACCGGCGGCATCCCGCGCAAGGTGAACACCTTCTGCGACCGCCTGCTGCTGATGGGGTATCTGGAGGAATGTGCCGATCTGGATGCGGCGCGGGCGCAGCAGGTGATCGACGAGATCGAGGAGGACCTGGAGGGAGTGCTGCTGGACGAGACGCCCCCCGCCGCCGGTTCATCGGGGCCGCGCCGGGAGGCGCACGCGGGCACGGACGACCAAGCCGACCAGGGCGACCCGGATCAGGCTGTCGCCAGCCAGGTCTCCATGCTGCGCATCGAACAGGATCTCGAGGCGCTGGAAGAGCGCCTGCACCGGATCGAGCGCAACCTCCTGGTCAACTTCCGCGTGACCCAGGAGGTGCTCAAAATCGTGCGCGACGAGGGCTACGAGCCGGAGTCCTTGTCCCCGGTTCCCAGCGCCGTACGGTCGTAGGGGCGGAGCCTCGTCATGCAGCCGAAAAACGCCCATCGGCCCAATGCTCTGACCGTCGATGTCGAAGACTACTTCCAGGTCTCCGCGCTGGCGCCGCAGATCCCGCGCGACTCCTGGGATTGTCGTGAGTGCCGTATTGAGCGGAACCTCGATCGCATCCTCGACCTGTTCGAGCGCCGTGGGGCGCACGCCACCTTCTTTACCCTGGGCTGGATTGCCGAACGTTACCCTCAGGCCATCCGGCGTATCGTCGAGGCCGGGCACGAACTCGCCAGCCATGGCTATGGCCACCAGCGGGTAACCGACCTCAGTCCCGAAGCCTTCCGCGCTGACGTTACCCGCGCGCGCGGGATACTGGAGGATCTTTCCGGTTCCCCCATCCGGGGCTATCGCGCGCCGAGCTTTTCCATTGGGGAGGGCAACCTGTGGGCGCTCAGAATTCTGGACGAGACAGGGCATGACTACAGCTCGAGCATTTATCCGGTTCGCCACGACCACTACGGCATGCCGGACGCCCCGCGCGAGCCCCATCGCCCGTTGGAAGGCGGTATCCTGGAACTGCCGCCCGCCACCCTGCGCATGGGCGGCCGAAATCTGCCGGCGGCCGGCGGCGGTTACTTTCGTCTCCTGCCCTACGCCATCTCGCGGCGCGCCCTGCGTCGGATCGAGCAGGTGGATGCGATGCCCGCGGTGTTCTATTTCCACCCCTGGGAGATCGACCCCGGCCAGCCGCGTATTCCCGGCATTACCGCCAAGACGCGTTTCCGGCACTACGTGAATCTGCACCGTATGGAGGCGCGTCTGGATCGCCTGCTGCAGGACTTCACCTGGGATCGAATGGATCGCGTATTCGCTGTCCCCCTCGATTTGCAGGCCCCCGCCCTGACGTCCTCGGAGGGCGCCCGTGTATCAGTCGCCTGAAGACCAGGAACGGATGGCGGCTACGCTGCCCATGCAAGTGTGCACACTCGACGCGACCGGGCATGGGCGCTGGGATGCCTTCGTCGATGGCTGCCCGCAGGCCACGTTCTTCCACCGCGCCGGCTGGGCAACGGTCATGCAGCGCGCCTTCGGGCATCCCGTCTGGTTTTTCTACGCGGAACAGAACGGGGTTATCCAGGGCGTGCTGCCGCTGGTGCGGGTGCGCTCGCGCCTGTTTGGCGATGCCCTGGCCTCGATCCCGTTCGGCGTTTACGGCGGCATTGCCGCGCAGACGCCCACGGCCTTCGAGGCCCTGGATCGGCGTGCCCGGGCGCTTGCCGAAGAGCTAGGGGTGGATTATCTCGAATACCGTCACATGGAACCGCAGCACCCGGACTGGCCAACCAAGGACGATCTCTATTTCACCTTCCGCAAGGTCATGGAGCCGGAGGTCGAGGCCAACATGAATGCGATCCCCCGCAAGCAGCGGCGCATGGTGCGCAAGGGGATCAAGGCCGGGCTGACCAGTGAATTCGAGTCCGATATCGAGCGCTTCTACCCGATTTTCGCGGCCAACGTGCGCCGCATGGGGACGCCGGTCTTCAGTCGTCGCTACTTCGAGACTCTGCTCGACGTGTTCGGCGACGAATGCCGGGTGCTCACGGCGGTGCACGACGGTGATCCGGTCGCCAGCGTCGTGACCTTTTTCTTCCGCGAAGAGGTGCTGCCGTACTACGGCGCAGGTACGCCCGAGGCGCGCCAGGTCGCGGGCTATGACTTTCTCTACTGGGAGCTGATGCGCCACGCCTGCGAGGACGGTTACCGCATCTACGACTTCGGTCGCAGCAAGCGCGATACCGGCTCGTTCAGTTTCAAGAAGAACTGGGGCTTCGAGCCGCAGCCGCTGTACTACGAGTATCACCTGGTGCGAGCGCGCGAGATGCCCGACGTAAACCCGCTCAACCCCAAGTACCGCTATTTCATCAAGGCCTGGCAGCGCCTGCCACAGCCCGTCGCCAACTGGCTCGGCCCCAAACTCTCCCGCTCCCTCGGTTGAAGGGCCTTCCCGCCACCGAGGCCACAGCCAACACCGAGCAGGTCAAGGTCAAGGGCGGATTCACCACGAAGAACACGAAGACACGAAGGCATGCCAGGGCAAGTTCAAATGCAGAGCAGGCCTTGCCACGGGGTACACGGAGAGGGGGGTGATTGCAAGAGCGGGGTCAAGGGCGGATTTACCACGAAGAACACGAAGACACGAAGGAATGCCAAGGCAAGTTCAAATGCAGAGCAGGGCTTGCCACCGGGGCCATGGGGCACACGGAGAGCGGCGACTGCAAGAGCGGGTTGACCGCGAAGGCACGAAGGGAAACCAGAAAGTGATTATGGGGGAGAAATGGAATTCGACCCGCTATCGAAGAAGGCCATTGGATTGGCGATCGAGGTACATCGCGAGCTTGGGCCGGGGCTCTTGGAGTCGGTTTACGAGAAATGCCTGGTGCACGAAATGCTGGAATCCGGCCTGTACTGCGTGTCCCAGGTTCCGATCCCGGTCACGTACAAAGGGCGGGAGCTGGATTGTGGCTACCGTATCGACATCCTGGTCGAGGACAGACTGATGCTGGAGCTGAAAAGTGTGGACGCCCTGCAAAGGATTCACGAGGCCCAAACCCTCACATACATGAAGCTCGCGAATGTTCCGCAAGCGCTGTTGATCAACTTCAACAATGTGCGCCTGAAAGACGGTCTCAAACGACTAGTCCGTTGAAGTGAAGGCCCTTCTTCGTGCCTTCGTGACCTTCGTGGTGAATACGCCCTATGGATGATCTTCTTTATCTGGTGCATCGGATTCCGTGGCCGCCGAACAAGGGCGACAAGATTCGTTCGCACCACATCCTGCGCTATCTGGCGCAGCACTATCGTGTGCACCTGGGTACGTTCATCGATGACCCGGCGGATGCGGCGTATCTGCCCGAGCTCAAGCGTATCTGCACGTCGGTCTGTGCCCGTCCGCTGCCGCGCCGGCGGGCCCAGTTGCGCGCGCTGACCGGCTTCCTGAGCGGCGAGCCGCTGACCGTGCCCTGGTATCGCGACCGCGAACTGGCACGTTGGGTTAGGACCACGCTGATCCGCCAGCCGGTCGCCTGTGCCGTGGCCTTTTCCTCGGCGATGGCCCAGTACCTGCCGGAAGGGGGCGGGCGAACCCGGGTGGTCGACTTCGTGGACGTCGATTCCGACAAGTGGACGCAGTACGCCCCGACGCGGCGCTGGCCCATGAGCGCGGTGTATCGGCGCGAGGGCCGTCGGCTGCTGGACTACGAGCGCCGGGTCGCGCAGGCCAGCGATGCCAGTCTGTTCGTGTCGCCGGCCGAAGCAGACAGCTTCCGCCAGCGCGCCCCGGAGGCGGCGGACCGGGTGCATGCACTGAACAATGGCGTCGATGCCGCCTTCTTCGCACCCGAGGCGGTGGCGGGTTCCAACCCCTATGTCGCCGGCGTCCGCACCATCGTGTTTTCGGGCGCGATGGATTACTGGCCCAACGTCGATGCGGTGGTGTGGTTCGCCGATCACGTCCTGCCCGGCTTGCGCGCGGAACACCCGGGTGTGGGGTTCTGCATCGTCGGCAGCCGGCCGGCGCCGGAGGTGGCGGCCCTGGCGGCCCGGCCCGGCGTGACGGTGACCGGCTTCGTGGACGACGTGCGTCCCTGGATCGCGCACGCCACGCTCGCGGTCGCGCCGCTGCGCATCGCCCGTGGCGTGCAGAACAAGGTCCTGGAGGCGATGGCGCTGGGGCGTCCGGTCGTGGCCAGCCCGCAGGCCCTGGAGGGGCTGACCGCGACCCCCGGGCACGAGGTCGTCGCGGCGGACGCCGAGCCGCGCGCGTTCCTGGAGGCCGTCTCCGGGTACCTGCGCGCCCCGGACCCGGCGCTGGGGCAGGCGGCCCGCGCCCGGGTGCTGGCGGACTACGACTGGGCGCGCAATCTCGCGCACCTGGGCGAGATCCTGCGGCGTCGCCCGGGCCGCGTGTCGGGTACGGTGTCGATCGAGGAGGCCGCACATGGTCGCTGACGCGCTGAATGCCCGAACACGCGCCCGCGGTTCCTCCTGGTGGTTTGCCGCGCCGGTCCTGGTGCTGGGCCTGGTCGTGCTGGGGTGGATGTTCTACCCGACGTTCGCCTCCATCGTTGCGATCTGGAACCGCTCGGACACCTTTGCGCACGGCTTCCTGATCGTCCCAATCGTCCTGTTCCTGCTGTTTCTCAAGCGTCAGGAGGTGCTTGCGCTGGAGCCGCGCCCATCCTGGTGGGCGCTGTTGCCCCTGGTGGGGCTGTCCCTCGTCTGGGTGGCGGGGGAGTTGGTGGATGTGGTGTCGGTGCGCCAGTTCGCGGCCGTGCTGATGATTCCCGCGCTGTTCTGGCTGGTGCTGGGCAACGCGATCACCTGGCGCCTGCAGTTCCCCCTGGCGTATCTGCTGTTCGCGGTCCCGTTCGGCGAGTTCCTGGTGCCGCCGATGATGGATCTGACCGCGGATTTCACGGTGACCGCCGTGCAGCTGACCGGGATCCCGGTCTATCGCGACGGGCTGTATTTCGATCTGCCCACCGGCCGCTGGTCGGTGATCGAGGCCTGCAGTGGCGTGCGCTACCTGATCGCGTCGGTCGCGCTGGGCACGCTGTATGCCTATCTCATGTACCGCAGTCCCTGGCGGCGGATCGTGTTTGTCGGTGTGTCCATCGTGGTCCCGATCGTCGCCAACGGCCTGCGCGCCTACATGATCGTGATGATCGGCCACCTGAGCGACATGGAGCATGCGGCCGGGGTGGATCACCTGATCTATGGCTGGATCTTCTTCGGCGTGGTCATCGCGCTGATGTTCGCGATCGGTGCGTTGTGGCGCGAGGACATAGAGCCGTTGCCGACCCCGACGGTGCCTCCCGCGCAACCCGGGCGCTCCGCGCAGGCGGGTTCGTTCGTTGCCGCCGCGGTGCTGACGGTCGTCCTGGCCAGTGCGGCGCCGCTGTATGCCGAGTGGATGAACCAGCGTGATCTCGGCCCCGTGGCGGGCCTGGGTACGGGCCCGCTGGCACCAGCAGGCTGGCAGGTCCTAGAGGAACAGGATACCGCCTGGGAGCCGGGGTATCGTGGCGCCCGCGACGGTCGCGGCGGCCTGGTGACGGCCGCCGACGGCGGCGAGCCGGTGGGTATGCATGTGCTGTTCTACCGCGAGCAGTACCGGCACGGGAACATGGTGGGCTGGAGCAATACCCTGGCCGGGCGCGATCGGGCGCTGGAATGGTCGCAGTCGCGTCGCGGCCGGGCCACGCTGGAGGGATACCCCAACCCGGAACGCTTCCTGCTGAACGGCCCCGGGCAGCGGTTCCTGGTGTGGCGCTGGTACTGGGTGGATGGCCGCCTGACTACCCGGCCGCATGAGGTCAAGGCGCGGGAGGCGCTGAACCGGTTATTCGGTGGTCGGGACGATGCCGCGCTGGTGGTGCTGTATGCGCCGCTCGAGTTCGACAACGGCACCGATGCGGCGGAGGCGGCATTGCGGACCTACGCCGCGGATGCCCTGCCCGAGCTGCTCGAACAGCTCGACCACGTCGCGCGGCAGTGACGGGCGCCTCCGTACCCGTGGCCCGGGAGGGTGATCAGCGCCCCTGTGTGGCGCACATCATCCATCGCCTGGATATCGGCGGGATGGAGAACGGGCTGGTCAACCTGATCAATCACATGCCGGCCGATCGCTTCCGCCACGCGATCATCTGCATGACGGACTACACCGACTTTCGCCGACGCCTCGAGCGGGATGATGTCAGCCTGCACGCCCTGCACAAGCGCGAAGGCAAGGATCCGCGGGTGCACCTCCGCCTGTGGCGGCTGCTGCGCCGCCTGCAACCGGACATCGTGCATACCCGCAACTTCGGCACGCTGGAGGCGCAGGTGACCGCCGCGCTCGCCGGGGTGCGGGCGCGGGTGCACGGCGAGCATGGCTGGGATGTCGGGGACCTCGACGGCACGCGTGACCGCAACCGCCGCCTGCGTCGCCTGGTGCGGCCACTGGTGGGGCATTACATCGCCCTGTCGCAGCACCAGAAGGGCTATCTGCGGGAGGCCATCGCGGTACCGGCGGCGCGTCTGTCGCACATCTTCAATGGTGTGGATACCGGCCGCTTCGCGCCGCCGCACGAGGGCTTTGTGTCCCCGTTGCCGCAGGCATTTCGGGACCCCGGCACGTTCGTGATCGGTTCGGTCATGCGCATGCAGGCGGTCAAGGCGCCACTGGATCTGGCGCGGGCCTTTGTCGCGCTGCGCGAGCTCCTGCCCGAGGCCTTTCCGCGCCTGCGCCTGGTGATGATCGGGGGCGGCCCCCTTCGCGCCGAGGTCGTTCAGTTCCTGGAGCAGGCCGGGGTCGCGGACCAGGCCTGGCTTCCCGGCGCCCGGGAAGACGTCGCCGACTGCCTGCGGGCGCTGGACCTGTTCGTGTTGCCGTCGCTGGCCGAGGGGATCTGCAACACCATCCTCGAGGCGATGGCGACGGGCCTGCCGGTGGTCGCGACGGATGTCGGGGGCAACCCCGATCTGGTACAGCCCGGGGTGACCG
Organism: Thioalkalivibrio sp. ALE9; assembly: GCF_000377445.1. Lineage (NCBI taxonomy): Bacteria > Pseudomonadati > Pseudomonadota > Gammaproteobacteria > Chromatiales > Ectothiorhodospiraceae > Thioalkalivibrio > Thioalkalivibrio sp. ALE9. The sequence goes on along the minus strand of NZ_KB898133.1, from coordinate 8,101 downwards.
GGGCACTGGTGCCGGCGGGGGATCCCGACGCGATGGCCCGCGCGCTGATGGCCTATCCCGCCGATCCCGCGCGGACCGCACGCGAGGGACAGGCCGCCCGCGCCCGGGCTGAGGCGGCGTTCAGCATGGAGGCGATGGTCACGGGCTACATGGCGGTATACGACCGGGTACTGGCCCGGCGTTAGTTGTGGCGCTAACGCCAGCCGCCCCGCGGCGCGAATCGCGGGCGCTCGGTGGCGGGGTTGTCGTTTATTCTGGATTTTCCGTGATGGTGCGAGGGCCCGGCCCGAACCGGTGTCCGCCCGGCGGCATCGCCCAGTGTCGACCTGGCCGTGGATCGCCTGAATTCGACCGACGCCCAGGCAAGGAAGCAATCAGGATCCCTACATGTGCGGCATTACCGGCATCTTCGATCTGCGCGACCGGCGGCCGGTCAATCGGGCCCTGCTGGAGGCGATGAACGAGACCCAGTTTCACAGGGGTCCGGACGAGGGCGGTGTGCATCTGGAGCCGGGTGTGGGGCTGGCGCATCGGCGCCTGTCGATCATCGATCTTGCGAGCGGGCAGCAGCCGCTGTTCAACGAGGACGAGACCGTCGTCGTGACCTACAACGGCGAGATCTACAACTTCCCCGAGCTGACCGCCGAGCTGCAGCAGGCGGGCCATCGCTTCCGCTCGCACTGCGATACCGAGGTGATCGTGCATGCCTGGGAGGAGTGGGGCGAGGCCTGCGTGCAGCGCTTTCGCGGCATGTTTGCCTTCGCCGTCTGGGACCGCAACCGGGATACCCTGTTCCTGGCCCGCGATCGTCTCGGGATCAAGCCGCTGTATTACAGCGCGCTGGCCGACGGGCAGCTAATCTTCGGTTCGGAGCTCAAGGCGCTGATGGCGCATCCGGGGCTGCCCCGGCGCATGGATCCGCATGCGGTGGAGGACTACTTCGCCTTCGGTTACGTGCCGGAGCCGCGCAGCATCTTCCGCGGCGTGCACAAGCTGCCGCCCGGCCACACGCTGACCGTGCATCGCGGGCAGGGCAACCTGAGCGAACCACGCGAATACTGGGACGTGCCGTTCGCGGACAACGGCGTCACGCACCTGGACACGGCCGCCGAGGAACTGACCGCCCGCCTGCGCGAGGCGGTGGACATCCGCATGGTGGCAGACGTCCCGCTGGGCGCGTTTCTCTCCGGCGGGGTCGACTCCAGCGCGGTGGTTGCGATGATGGCGGGGCTGTCCGACGACCCGGTGCGCACCAGTTCCATCGGCTTTGCCGACCCGGCCTACGACGAGTCCCGCTACGCCCGCCTGGTGGCCGAGCGCTACCACACCGATCACCACACGCAGGAGGTCGATCCCGACGACTTCGCGCTGCTGGATCGCCTGAGCGGGCTGTACGACGAACCGTTTGCCGACAGCTCCGCTTTGCCGACCTACCGCGTCTGTGAACAGGCGCGCCAGCAGGTGGTGGTGGCCCTGTCGGGGGATGGCGGCGACGAGAACCTGGCGGGCTACCGGCGCTATCGCCACCATCTCGCCGAGGAGCGTCTGCGCGCACCGTTGCCGCTGGGGATGCGGCGCCCGCTGTTCGGCACGCTCGCAAAAGTCTATCCCAAGGCAGACTGGGCCCCGCGCCCACTGCGCGCGAAGGCGACCTTTCAGGCGCTGGCCAGGGATTCGGTCGAAGGCTACTTCCAGGGCGTCTCTATCCTGCGCGACGACCTGCGCGCGCACCTGTTTTCCCCGGCATTCCGGCGCTCGCTGCAGGGCTACGGCGCGCTGGAAGTCCTGCGCCGGCACGCGGAACGCGCGCCCACCGAACACCCGCTGTCCCTGGTGCAGTACCTGGACATGAAGACCTACCTGCCGGGCGACATCCTGACCAAGGTCGACCGCGCGAGCATGGCGCATGCACTGGAGGTGCGGGTCCCCATCCTCGACCACCAGCTGGTCGAGTGGATCTCGGGCCTGCCGCCGGAACTCAAGCTGCGCGGCCCCGAGGGCAAGTTCGTGTTCAAGAAGGCCATGGAGCCCTACCTGCCGGAGGAAATCCTTTACCGCCGCAAGAAGGGGTTCTCCGTGCCGGTTGCGGAATGGTTCCGCGGCCCGTTGCGCGAGCGCATGCAGGCCCAGGTCCTCGGCCCGCGCATCGCCGACTCCGGCATCTTCGACATGGATTTCCTCAAGACCCTCGTGAACCAGCACGTCAGCGGCGCCCGCGACCACAGCCCGGCCCTGTGGTCGCTGCTTATGTTCGAGAGTTTTCTGGCCCATTCGGAAAGGCGACAGCCCTCCGTGGTTGACTGGAGGTAACAATGTACGGACGTCGACCGGTCGCAGATGCCAAACGGGCCTCCAGAGCGATTCTGAGTAATCTTCTCGCAAGGGGGGCGCCGCGCTTGTATGTGCGGTTGATAGGGGAAACCGGCCGAGGACAGAAGAAAGAAACCCCCGAATCGGTTGCTGCCTATTTCCGAAACTGCTTTGAGGCGTACTTCCAGAAGCTGGACTTGAATCTGGACTCCGCAAGGGAGTGGCTCGACGGCCGCGTCCTGCTGGAGTATGGCCCTGGAGATGTTCCCGGTGTCAGTCTCCTGATGTTGGCCCACGGCGCCCGCAAGGTTTTTTGTGTCGATCGGTTTTCGCTCGATCAAAGATCCCCGTTTCAGGTAGCGGTTTTGCAGGAAATTCTTGATGGCCTGGATGGCGAAGTCCGACAACGGGGGGAAGCGTGTTTTGTTCGGGCGGGCGATCCTGCATCAGGTTTCAAGCCGGAATGTCTTGAGTACCGGGTAACGAAAGACGGATTGTCGGGCCTGACAGATAGCATCGATCTTGTTTATTCCCGTGCTGTACTCGAGCACGTGAATGATCTGGACGCCACTTTTGACGACATGGCCAGGGCTCTAAAGTGGGATGGGGTGGCAATCCATCAGGTGGACCTCAAGAGCCATGGCCTGCATCGCGAAAATCCTCTGGATTTTCTGACTTGGCCTCCCCTTCTCTGGAATCTCATGTATGAAGGCAAGGGTGTCCCGAACCGCCTTCGACTGGATCGCTATGTTCAGGCTCTGGCCAATTCGGGATTGACGACCCGAATCCTTGAGCCTACGGCTCATGCGGATCAAGAAGACATTGATGCGGTCCGCCCGTACCTGGCCAAACCTTTTCGCGATCTGGATGACGAAACGTTGCGCTGCCTGGGCTTCTGGCTAGTTGCCGAAAAGCATCCTGGCGAGAAGTGCCAAGACCGACCCGACGGATGACTGACCCATCCATGCCAGGCGCTCATGCAAGCGCGGCGCCGTTGCTGCCCCAGCCCGACTGGCCGCTGCGCATGCCGCAACGGCTGGCGGGGCGGGTGCTCTGGCCGCTGCACGAACGGCTGCGTGCGCGTGAAACGGCGTCCTACCTGCAGGCCCTGCAGCGAGGCGAGCAGGCCGGGGCCGCCGCTCTCGGGCGCTTGCATCAATCACGCATAGAGGCCCTGGTGGCGCATTGCGCGGAGCACGTGCCCTGGTACCGGGAAGCCCTGGCAGGCCGTGCTCCCGAGTTGGAGGATTTTCCGATTCTCGAACGCGATACTGTGCGCGAGAACGGGCGTGCCCTGGTGGCCGACAACGCTACGGGGCCGTTATTGCCCTCCAGTACCGGGGGCTCGACCGGGCGGCCCCTGGTTTTCTGGACGGATCGCGTCAAGGAGGCGCGCCATAACGCGCAGAAGCTCCGGTTTCGGGGCTGGTTCGGCATCCGTCCGGGCGATCGTCAGGTCGACTTCTGGGGTTCCCCCATCGAGCTCGGCAAGGCGTCGCGCCTGCGCGTGATCAAGGATCGCTACCTCCTGAACCAGGTCGTGCTCTCGGCCCACGATCTCACCCCCGAGCGTCTGCGCGCCTATGCCGGGTTCCTCGGGCGCTTTCGACCGCGCCTGGTCTATGGCTACCCCACCGTGATCGTGCGTGTCGCGCAGACCCTGCGCGAGCACCCGGAACTCGCGCGTGGCTGGCGGCCTCAGGCCGTGGTGTGTACTTCCGAGATGCTGTATCCGCAGGTGCGCGACACCATTGGCGAGATCCTGCAGTGTCCGGTCGCCAACGAATACGGATCGCGCGATGCGGGACTGATCGCCCACGAATGCCCGCACGGTCGCCTGCATATCGCGAGCGAACACGTGCACGTGGAGGTCGACGAACCGGACGCCGACGGGATCGGCGATCTGCTTGTCACCAACCTCGACGGGTATGCGATGCCGTTCGTGCGCTATCGCGTCGGCGACCGCGGCCGGCTGGGCGAGGCCGGTACCTGCCCCTGCGGCTCGCTGTTGCCGACGCTCGATCGCCTGGAAGGGCGGCGCAATGACTTCCTGGTGGGCGCCGAGGGGCGGCGGGTCCACGGCTCTGCCGCCAACTACGTGATGCGCGAGTTGCCGCAGGTCGCTCAGTACCGGCTGGTGCAGCGTGCGGACCTCTCCCTCGATATCGAGGTGATCGCCAATGGCGCCTGGGGCGAGGCGCAGACCCGCACGGTTACCGAAGGGATGCACCGCATCCTGCATGCCGATGTGCCTGTGCGCCTGGAGCTGGTCGAGTCCATCGCGCCGTCGCCTTCGGGCAAGTATCGCTGGGTCGAGAGCGAGGCGCTGGAGACGTGAAGATCCTTTACCACCATCGCACTCGCGGCGAGGATGCCCAGGGCATTCATATCCAGTCCCTGTGCGACGCCTTCCGTGAGCTGGGCCATGAGGTCCACATGGTGGCGCCCCTGCAGCGCAGGGCCGAGGCGAGCAATACGCCAGTGCCCGCCAGGAACGAGGAAGGGGACGGGGATGCGAGGCCCACGCTGAAGGGCGTGCCGATCCCCTTCTGGTTCTACGAACTGCTTTCGCTGGCCTACAACGGGCCCGCCTTCGTATTGTTGCTGTGGGCGGTGCTGCGCCACCGGCCGGCCTTCATCTACGAGCGCTACAGCCTGTTCAGCTTTTCCGGTCGGCTGGTGGCCTGGCTGACCCGGCGTCCTCTCGTGCTGGAGGTGAACGCCCCGCTCAGCCTGGAACTGCAAACGCACGGGGATCTCGTGTTGCGGCGGCTGGCCCAGCGCATCGAGGACTGGCTTTGCCGCAGTGCCACCCGCACCATCGTCGTCACCCAGGCCATGGCAGATATCTTTGCCGCGCGTGGCGTCCCGCGCGAACGCCTGATGGTGATGCCCAATGGCGTGGACGGGGCCCGTTTCAACCCCCAGGTGGACGGTCGTTCCGTACGCGAGCGTTACGTACCCGCGGATGCCCGGGTGGTGGGTTTTGTCGGGTGGATCCGGCCCTGGCACGGCGTGGACGGGCTGATCCACGCCTGCGCGGCGCTAACGGGTGTGCACCCCAGCCTGCACCTGCTCATTGTGGGGGATGGCCCCGCCGTTCCTGCTCTCCAGAAGCTGGTAGTGGATCTGGACCTTGCCGAACGCGTCCATTTCACCGGGCCGGTGGAGCGCGTCGCCATCCCGACCCATATCGCGGCGCTGGATATCGCCGTACAGCCGGATGTCACCGACTACGCATCCCCGATCAAGCTGTTCGAGTATCTGGCGCTGGGTCGAGCGGTGGTCGCTCCGGACAAACCGAACATCCGGGAAGTGGTGCGCCACGACTCTAGCGCCCTGTTGTTCCCGCCGCGCGACTGGGGTGCTCTCGCCGAGCGCCTGGATGCCTTGCTGGCGGACGATGCGGCCCGCGTGCGGCTGGGTCGTCAGGCCGCGACCCTGGTGGAGGAGCGCGGCTATACCTGGCAGGCCAATGCGCGACATGTGATCGCCAGCGTCTGCCCGGCGGATGCGTCGGCACGGGATACGGCATGAAGCTCCTCGTCCTGTCGCGGGTGTTCCCCAATGCCGTGCAGCCCACCTACGGGGTATTTGTGCGCGAGCGCATGTTCCGCGTGGCGCGCCACATCCCGCTGGTGGTGGTCGCACCGGTTGCCTGGTTTCCCGGTCAGGGACTGATCCGCCGTTTCTGGAATCCGCACTACCGGCCCCCGGTGCCCTGTCACGAGGTGCAGGACGGGATCGATGTCTACCACCCGCGGTTCCTCTGCATCCCCGGCATCATGAAGTGGACCGACGGGCCATTACTTGCGCTCAGCCTCCTGCGGCTGGTGCGGCAGCTCAAGCGGGATGAGGCCGTCACTGCTATCGATGCCCACTTCATCTACCCGGATGGCGTGGCCGCATGGCTGCTGGGTCGATGGCTGGGCCTGACCCACACCATCACCCTTCGCGGAACCATCCTGCGCATATCGCGCACACGGCTGTCGCGCTGGATGTCCGCGCGTGCGATGCACGCCGCCGCCCGTGTGTTCTCCGTCTCCGGCGATCTGCGCCGCGTCGCGCTGGGCATGGGCATTGCCGAGAATCAGGTGCAGGTGATGCCCAATGGCATCAACCTCGACTACTTCTACCCCGAGGACCGGGTGACCTGCCGCCAGGAACTTGGCCTCCCGAAGGACGCAAAGGTCCTGATCACCGTCGGCGGGCTCAACGAGCGCAAGGGCTTCCACCGGGTGATCGAGCAGATGCCAGCCCTGTTAAGGCAGTTCCCCGGCCTCCATTACCTCTGCGTCGGTGGCGGCGGACCGGACGGCAATGGCCAGGCCTGGCTGGAAGGGCTCGCGCGCGAGCAGGGCGTGCAGGATCACGTGCACTTCACCGGGGCCGTGGCACCGGAACGTCTGCGGTTCTACTACTCTGCCGCCGATGTGTTCGTGCTGGCCACCCGCTTCGAGGGCTGGGCGAACGTCTTCCTCGAGGCGGCTGCCTGCGGCCTGCCCACGGTGACCACGCGCGTGGGGGGCAACCCGGAAGTCATCTGCTCGGATGCACTGGGCACACTGGTCGAGCTGGGCGATGGCGATGCCCTGCGCCGCGTCATCGAGGACGCGCTTACAACCGACTGGGACCGCGCGGCGATCCAGGCCTACGCCCGCGAGAACCGCTGGGAGGCCCGCATCCCGATACTGGTGGATGCTCTGCGCTCCGTCCATTCCGCACAACCGCCAGCCCACTGAACAAGGCCAGGGCGTTTTCACCACAGAGGACACGGAGCACACAGAGGGGAAAGATCGGGTTCACCACGAAGCTCACGAAGGCACGAAGACGAGCTTGTTCACAGGAAGCGCGGGAAGAAGGGAAGATTTGTGAGGGTGGTGACGGGGCATGCCGGGTGATCGGGGTAACCCCAGCGCGGCGGATGCAGGCGACCACCGAAGCCCACAAGGACCTGAGTCCGCACTCCGCCGCCCAGATGTCATCTCGGCTCTCCGCTTCGCTGCGGCCGGGATGACGGTGGTGGTGCGCTGTGGCGGGGATGACTGCGTCTTTTCATCCAGAGCTTTCCCGCTCTTCTCGTCTTCCTGTGACCCGCCCTTGCGGCGAACCTGGCTCAGGCAGTCTGTTTCCACGAACTGAATTCGCGGATTTGTTCCAGATCGGCCTGTTCCGACTGCTGCGCTTTGAATAAATCCCAGCGCACCTGAAGGTTCAACCAGAAGTCGGGCGACATGCCGAAAAAGCGTGCCAGACGCAGCGCCGTGCTTGGGGTAATGCCGCGCTTCTGGTTCACCAGCTCGTTGATGCGCTGATACGGAACATGGAGCGCATCAGCCAGTTGGCGCTGGGAGATGTGCATCGGCTCCAGGAACTCTTTCGCCAGCATTTCACCGGGGTGAGTCGGCTGTCGGTGGGTAGGGATGCGGACCATGATTCTGCCTCAGTGGTAATCCGTGATTTCGACCTGGTCGGGCCCGGCGTCTGTCCAGGCAAAGCAGACCCGATACTGCTCGCTTTTCATGCTATGCCAATACCGGAAGAGGGCGTAGCGTGGGTGCCATGGTCCGGAGATCCCGGCTCTCCGCTGCGCTGCGGCCGGGATGACGACAGTGGTGTGCTGCGGCCCGGATGAAAGTGTCTTTCCGTCCAGAGCCTTCCCACTCTTCCATCTTCCTGTGACTCGCCCTTGGCCTGAAGGGATTGAATTCACCACGAAGCACACGAAGGCACGAAGAAATTCTTGTGCTGTCTTTACAGCATGCCTGCGACACCCCGGTGCCGGACAGTG
>NZ_KB898132.1:0-77241 GCF_000377445.1 Thioalkalivibrio sp. ALE9 | reverse complement strand
TGGAGCCCCTCGCGGAGGGCGTGATGGGCCGGGAGAAGGCGCTGGATGTCTGAGCGGAGCCGAAGGCGCAGCGAGTTCAGCGCCGCCGGCCCAGCACGTCCGGAGCGAGGTTCCCGGGCGAAATCCGGGTGCCCTTCTTTGGGTACTTTCTTGGGCAAGCAAGAAAGTGCCTCGGGGCGCGCTGGCGAGTCAGCGCCTGGCAGGCGGCGGACCGGAGGCACCGTAAACACTGAGGACGAACCAGGACCAGCCTCAACGAGGCAGGTGGTAGACCGTAGGCAGCCAGCATGTCCGATGCCGAACCGGGCGCGACCCCAGGGGTGGGTGGTCGGGAAAAGCCCGGGTCAGGCGGACCCGTCGAGCTGCGCCGCGAAATGCGCCGGCGCGTAGCCTTCCTGCTTGCGCAGATAGTCGGCCAGCTGGGCCGCAAAGTCGGCCGGGACCGAGTCCCGCACGGCCGGCATCTCGCGCAGCCGCTCCCAGCGCTGCGCCAGCCGTGGAAACGCCTCCGCCTCCCAGGGGCTGTCCGGGTCCGCAAGCAGCGCATAGCGCATCAGGATCGGTGCCAGGGTCGCGTCGATCAGCGAGAAATCCGGGGTGGCCAGGCGATCATCCCGCGTCATCTGCTGTTCCAGGCGCTCCAGCCCGCGCGCGGCCGTATGCCGCGCGAGCTCGAAGGCGTCCTCGGTGGCGGCCGTCATCCAGTGATACTGGGCAAAGGTCTGTTCCGAGAGGTACTCGATCCACGCCCGGGTGCGGGCCTGTTCCAGCGGGTCCGCCGGCATCAGGGCGGGCGGGGTGATGGCATCGATATACTCGTTGATCACCGCCGACTCGAACAGCACGGTGTCGTCGTCGACGATCAGCACCGGCACCTTCCCGAGCGGCGAGCGCGCGCGGAACCACTCCGGCGGGTTGGCCAGATCGATCAGGCTCAGTTCGAACGGGGCCTGCTTGTATTTCAGCGTGATCACGCTACGCTGGACAAACGGACAGATGGCGAAACTGATCAGGTGCAGATGCGGCAGATTCATGAGGGTCCTCGGCGTCCTGGGTCGGGGCAGGTCACGGTCCGGATGACCGCGGAACGTCGGTGCCTGGCCTGGAAAGGTTGCGCATTGTCCCCCCTCGCGCAGGCCCGGGGAAGCCTTGGCCAGGGGTAGCGGCCATCACGAGGCGCCCAGCGCCGGGCTGCGGATCGACAAGTGGCTGTGGGCCGCGCGTTTTTACAAGACGCGCGGGCTGGCCAGCGAAGCGGTTGGCGGCGGCAAGGTCCACGTGAACGGCGAGCGCTGCAAGCCGGCGCGGCGCGTGCATCCCGGTGACCGCCTGACGATCCATCGGGGCCCGCAGGTCTGGGAGCTGGACGTGGTGGGGCTGAACGAGCAGCGCCGGCCGGCCCGCGAGGCACAGGCTCTGTACGAGGAGACCCCGGAGAGCCAGGCCCGGCGCGAGGCGGAAAGCGAGCGCCGCCGGGCCGAGCGCGCGGTGGCGGACAGTGCGCCCAGCCGCCGGCCGGACAAGCGCGAGCGGCGCAAGATTCGCCGTTTTATTCGCCAGGATGACAGCGACAGGAGCGAATCCGAGTGACATCCCTCGAAGGCAGTGGCCCTCCGGTGACCCCGCGTGTGGCGGTGGATCTGGTGATCCGTCATCCGGCCCAGCCCGGTCGGGTGCTGGTGATCGAGCGGCGCAACCCCCCGCATGGCTGGGCGCTCCCCGGGGGCTTCGTCGACGTTGGCGAGTCCGCCGAGCATGCCGCGGTGCGCGAGGCGCGCGAGGAGACCGGGCTGGAGGTCGAGCTGGAGGTGTTGCTGGGCGTTTATTCCGACCCGGAGCGCGATCCGCGCGGGCATACCGTCAGCGCGGTCTATATCGCCCGTGGCCGGGGCGAGGCGAAGGCCGCCGACGATGCCACCGACTGCGCCTGGCTGGACCCGGAGGATCCGGATCCGGTCCTGGTGTTCGATCACCGGCGCATCCTCGATGACTACCGCCGCTGGCGTCTGACCGGTGAAACCGCCGCGCCACGCCCGGTGCGAAAAGCGGGATGAAGCCGGCCAAGCTGTTACCATACGGCGCTTTCGACCACCGCTACGGTATCGCGTGACAAAGGCTGACCCCGCAACCCCGACTCGACCCGACAGCGAGCTGCCGGAACCGCGCGTCTACGAGCGCGCGGATCACGGGATCTCGCGCGCGGCGATCGACGACAACGCCCTGAAGGTGCTCTATCGCCTGCGCGACGCGGGTTACCGTGCCTGTCTGGTGGGCGGCGGCGTGCGTGACCTGCTGCTGGGCCGCGAACCGAAGGATTTCGACGTTGCCACCGACGCGACGCCCGAGCAGGTGCGCGGGCTGTTCCGCAACTGTCGCCTGATCGGGCGCCGCTTCCGCCTGGCGCATGTGCTGTTCGGGCGCGAGATGATCGAGGTGGCGACCTTTCGCGCCCCGCATGACGACGAGTCCGGGGACGAGGGCCAGGTGGCACTGAGCGAGGAAGGACGCATCCTGCGGGACAACCGCTACGGCACCATCGAGCAGGACGCGATCCGCCGCGACTTCAGCGTCAACGCCCTGTACTACGACATCGAGGACTTCTCGGTGCTGGATTACACCGGCGGGGTCGAGGATCTGCGCGCGGGCGTGCTGCGCCTGATCGGCGACGACGTCGAGACCCGGCTGCGCGAGGACCCGGTGCGCATGCTGCGGGCGGTGCGTTTCTCCGCCAAGCTGGGGCTAACCATCGCACCGGAGGTCGAGGCCGGCATCCATGAGCTGGCCTCGCTGATGCAGACCGTGGCGCCCGCGCGGCTGTTCGACGAGGTGATCAAGCTGTTCCACAGCGGTGCGGCGGTGACCTGCCTGGACGAGCTCGAGCGCTTTGGCCTGTTCGAGGCGATGTTCCCCGAGGCGGCGGACTGCTTTGCCGATCCGGATGTCGGTCCCGAGCGGCGCCAGTTCCTGGTCGAGTCGCTGCTGAACACCGACAAGCGCATCAACGAGGGGCTGGGCGTGAACCCGGCCTTCCTCTATGCCGCGATCCTGTGGGCCCCGGTTCAGGTGGCCGCGGCGCAACGGATTGACGACGGCGAGCAGGAGATCCCCGCCTGGCAACAGGCGATGGCCGAGGTGCTCGATCGGCAGGTGAAGACGGTCTCCATCCCCAAGCGCTTCAGCCTGATTGTGCGCGAGATCTGGGAACTGCAGGCGCGCCTGGAGCGCCATCGGGGCGGCCGCGCGCTGCGCCTGCTGACCCATCCGCGTTTTCGCGCCGGCTACGACTTCCTCTGTCTGCGCGCCCGTGCCGGCGATGCCGACCCCGAGCTGTGTCGCTGGTGGACCGAGATCCAGGAGCAGGACGAGGCCGGTCAGAAGGCCATGGCCGGGGCCCCGAAGGGGCCGAAAGGTGACGGCAAATCGGGTGCCAAGGGCAAGTCGCGGCGCGGTGGTCGTCGTCGGCGCCGGGGCCGCAAGGGTGGTGGCGAGAACGCGGGAACGGCCTCGAAGCCGGATGCCGGGGGTGGCGAGTGAGCACGGCCGATCACGGCGTGCAGGCCTTCATCGGGATCGGCGCCAACCTGGGCGAGCCCGAGGCGCAGGTGCGCGACGCGTTTGACCGTCTGGCACAGGAACTGCCGCAGACGCGCCTGACCGGGCGTTCCCGGCTGTTCCGCAACCCGCCGATGGGCCCGCAGGACCAGCCCGACTACGTGAACGCAGTGGCTCGGCTGCACACCCGTCTGGAGCCGCTGGACCTGCTGGCGGGTCTGCAGGCAATCGAGTGCGCCTGCGGCCGCAAGCGCGACGGCAGCCGCTGGGGGCCGCGGCTTCTGGATCTGGACCTGTTGCTGTTCGGTGAACAGTCGCTGGATCTGCCGGGCCTGCAGGTGCCGCATGCCGGCATCGCCGAGCGTGATTTCGTGGTCCTGCCGTTGCTGGAGCTGGCGCCTGGTCTGCAGATCCCGGGTGCGGGCCCGCTGGAGGGGCTGGCGCGGCGCTTCGACGGCGCGAGCCTGATTCCGATCGCGGAGCCGGAGGTGAGCATCGCGGCGGCGGAGGGACGCCGATGAGCCTGGGCGATTTCGATTTCATCGCGGTCGAGGGGCCGATCGGGGTTGGCAAGTCCAGCCTGGCGAAACGCCTGGCCGAGCACCTTCAGGCCGAGGGCATCTTCGAGGCGCCGGACGAGAATCCGTTCCTCGACCGCTTCTACCAGGAGCCGGACAAGCACGCCCTGGCGACCCAGCTGCACTTCCTGGTGCAGCGCGTGCGCCAGCTGACGCCAGTGGCGCAGAAGGGGCTGTTCGAGCAGCGGCACGTGTCCGACTATCTGATGGACAAGGACCCGCTGTTCGCCGAGCTGAACCTGCACCCCGATGAGCTGGAGATCTATCGCGAGATGTTCCGGCACCTGCGCGGCGGCCTGCCGCGTCCGGACCTGGTGATCTACCTGCAGGCGCCGGTGGACGTGCTGCAGGAGCGCATCCGCCGCCGGGCACGACCGTACGAACGTCACATCGAGGCCGGTTACCTGGAACGGCTGAACGCCGCCTACGCGGAATTCTTCTATCATTTCGAAGGACCGGCGCTCGTGATTGTGAACGCCACCGAGATCGACTGGGTGAACAACCCGGCCGATTTCGACCAGCTGGTGCAGTTTCTGGAGCCGATCCAGGGCGGGCGGCACTACTTCAACCCGTTGCCCATCTCGCTCTAGAGGGTGGCAAGCCGGACTGCCCGGGAGGCATGAACATGCGGCCGATTACCGTGAACACCCTGGCCCGGCGCAAGCAGGCCGGCGAGCCGATCGCCTGCCTCACTGCCTACGACGCGGCCTTCGCCGGGCTGCTGGACCGCTGCGGGGTCGACGTGATCCTGGTCGGCGATTCGCTCGGCATGGTGGTGCAGGGCCACACGACCACCCTGCCGGTGACGCTGGACGACATGGTCTATCACGTCGCCAACGTGGCGCGCGGCAGCGAGAACGCCCTGATCATGGCGGATATCCCGTTTCTGGGCGATGTCGATGTCGCCACCGCCCTGGCCCAGTCCGGGGCACTGCTGCGGGCCGGGGCGCACATGGTCAAGGTCGAATGCGGGGCGGTGGAGGTACCGATCGTGGAACGCCTGGTGTCCGCCGGCATTCCGGTCTGCGCCCACCTTGGGCTGACGCCGCAGGCCGTTCACCGCTTTGGTGGCCACCGCGTGCAGGGGCGCGATCCGAAGGCGGCGGCCGAGATGGAATCCCTGGCCGCGCGCCTGGAGAGTGCGGGGGCGCAGGCCCTGCTGCTGGAGGGCATCCCGGAGAGCCTGGCCGATGCCATTGTGCGCAGCGCCGGGGTGCCGGTGATCGGCATCGGCGCCAGTCCGCGCTGTGACGGCCAGGTGCTGGTGCTGTCCGATGTGCTTGGCCTGACCCCCGAGCCGCCGCGCTTCGCGCGGGATTTCCTCGCCGAGGGGGGCTCCCTGGAAGGCGCGGTACGCGCCTACTGCGACGCCGTGCGGACCCGGGCGTTCCCGCAATCCGGCGTCCATACCTTTACCTGACACGGAAGCCCGAGCATGAGAATCCTGCGTGATCGGCCACAGCTGGTGGCCATGCATCGAGAGTGGTCGCGCAAGGGGCGCGGCACCGTGGCGCTGGTGCCCACCATGGGCAACCTGCACGAGGGGCACCTGACCCTGATCCGGCATGCGCGGGCGCGCGCCCAGCGGGTGGTGGTTTCGATCTTCGTGAATCCGTTGCAGTTTGATCGCGCCGAGGACCTGGAGCGTTATCCGCGCACCCTGGAGGAGGATGCCCGTCTGGCGACCGATGCCGGCGTGGATGCGCTGTTCTGCCCCAGCAACGAGGACATGTATCCCGATGACGGCATGCCCCCGGTGCGCGTGGTCGTGCCGGGGCTGTCGGAGATCCTCGAGGGGGACTACCGACCGGGGCACTTCGACGGGGTGGCCACCGTGGTGACCAAGCTGTTCAACCTGGTGCGCCCGGACCTGGCCCTGTTCGGCGAGAAGGACTTCCAGCAGTTCAAGCTGATCGAGCGCATGGTGCAGGGGCTGGACATCCCGACCCGGGTGGAGGCCATCCCCACGGTGCGCGAGGCGGACGGTCTGGCCTTCAGCTCGCGCAACCATCAGCTGTCGGAGGCCGCCCGTGCGGTAGCCCCCGAACTCAAGCGGGTGCTGGACGAGGTCGCGATGGTCTGCCGTACCGCCACTGTGTTCGACGCCGACCGCATCCCCGAGGTCGAGGGACGGGCCTGCGAACGACTGCGCGAGGCCGGTTTCGATCCGGAGTACCTTTCCATCCGCCGCGCCGAGGACCTGCTGGAGCCGGCCTCGGGCGTACCGCTGGCGGAGCAGGACCTCGTGGTCCTGTCCGCCGCCTGGCTGGACGACGTGCGCCTGATCGACAACGTCCGCACCCGCCCGGCCTGATCCTTTTTGGCAACCACGAAGCAAAGAACGTTCACAGGAAGACGGGAAGATTTGAAGAGGGCCGGATGGCCCTTGATCGTCTACGCACCGCCAATCAAGAATCCCTTCCTGTCTTCCAGCCTTCCTGTTAATGGCCCTTGAATTTCTTCGTGCCTTCGTGGGCTTCGTGGTGAAAAAACATTGACCCGAACGGGCGGGTTTGCCGTGGTCGCCGGGATCGCGGATAATTTTCCGCCCTTCCGAGGTACAAGCCGGGAATTCGCCGTATGGTTGTCACTATGCTGAAAGGCAAGCTGCATCAGGGCCGGGTCACGCATTGCGAGCTGGAGTACGAAGGCTCCTGCGCGATCGATACCCGCCTGCTGGAGGCGGCCGGCATCCTACCGTTCGAGCAGATCCAGATCTACAACATCGACAATGGCGAGCGCTTCACGACCTACGCGATCGAGGGCGAGGCCGGTTCCGGCATCATCTCGGTCAATGGCGCGGCCGCGCACAAGGCGGCGGTGGGCCATCGCGTGATCATCTGCGCCTATGCTCAGATGGAGGCCGCCGAGGCCCGCGAATTCACCCCCGACCTGGTCTATCTCGACGCCAGCAACCGGATCATTCGCACCGGTCACGGCATCCCGGTCCAGGCCGCCTGATTTCCCTCTCCTCCGCGCACGGCCCGCCCGCAGTTGTCGGGCCGGGGGCGCGCCGCTATCCTCGACGCCCATGAATCTCCACGAATTTCAGGCCAAGGCGCGCTTTCGCGACGCCGGCATCCCCGTTCCCGACGGTCAGGTGATCACCGCGATCGATGCGCTACCCGGCGCCTGGCAGGCGCTGGGTGCCGAGCGCGTGCTGGTCAAGGCCCAGGTCCACTCCGGCGGTCGTGGCAAGGCCGGCGGCGTGGTGATCGCGGATTCCCTCGAGTCGGCGCGCGCGGCGGCGGAGAACCTGCTGGGTTCGCGCCTGGTCACCGGCCAGAGCGGCCCCGATGGGCTGCCGGTGGACCAGCTGCTGCTGGAGCCGGCAGCGGATATCGCCCGCGAGTTCTACTTCGCCATGCTGGTGGATCGCGCGCGCGAGCGCCTGGCGCTGGTGGTCTCCGCCGAGGGCGGCATGGATATCGAGACGCTGGCGGCGGAGCGCCCCGAGGCGGTCGTGACCCTGCCGATCCATCCGGCCACGGGGGTAATGCCGTTTCATGGCCGCCGGGTGGCCTCGACCCTGGGCCTGGCCGGCGCCGCCGCCAAGGCGATGGCGCAGCTGGTGACCAACGCGCATGCCCTGTTCCAGCAGCTCGATGCCCAGTTGCTCGAGATCAACCCGCTGGTGCTGACCGGCGATGACCGGCTGCTGGCGATCGACGCCAAGCTGACCATCGACGATTCCGCGGCCTACCGCCAGAAGGCGCTGTTCGAAGAGCGCGACGCGCGCCAGCGCGACCCGGCCGAGGAACAGGCGCACGAGCACGACCTCAATTACATCCGCCTGGATGGCTCCATCGGCTGCATGGTCAACGGTGCCGGCCTGGCGATGGCGACCATGGACCTGATCCAGCACCACGGCGGCGAACCCGCCAACTTCCTGGATGTCGGTGGCGGCACGACGGTGGAGCGGGTGACCGCGGCCTTCAAGCTGATCCTGTCGGATGCGTCGGTGAAGGCCGTACTGGTCAACATCTTCGGCGGCATCGTGCGCTGCGACCTGATCGCCGAGGGGATCATCGCCGCGATCCGCGAGGTGCAGGTCCAGGTGCCGGTGGTGGTGCGCCTGGAGGGCACCAACGCCGAGCAGGGCCGCAGTGCGCTGGCGAACTCGGGCCTGGACGTGATCCCGGCCGCTGATCTGGACGCGGCAGCTCGGGCCGCCGTGGAGGCCGTGGTATGAGCATCCTTGTCGACCGCGACACCAAAGTGATCTGTCAGGGCTTCACCGGAAAGCAGGGCAGTTTCCACTCGGAACAGGCCATCGCCTACGGCACCCGCCTGGTCGGGGGCGTGACCCCTGGCAAGGGCGGGCAGACCCATCTGGATCGGCCGGTGTTCGATACCGTGGCCGACGCGGTGGCGACCACCGGCGCGACCGTCAGCATGATCTACGTGCCGGCCCCGTTCGCCGCGGACGCGATCTGCGAGGCGGCGGACGCCGGGATCGAGCTGGCGGTCTGCATCACCGAGGGCATCCCGGTACAGGACATGGTCCGGGTCAAGCAGGTGCTGGCCGGCAGCCCGACGCGCCTGATTGGCCCCAACTGCCCGGGCATCATCACCCCGGATGCCTGCAAGGTCGGGATCATGCCCGGCTACATCCATCGCCGCGGGCGCATCGGCATCATCTCGCGCTCGGGTACGCTGACCTACGAGGCGGTCAAGCAGACCTCGGACCTTGGACTGGGCCAGAGCACCTGCGTGGGCATCGGTGGTGACCCGATCCAGGGCCTGGACTTTGTCGACTGCCTGCGCCTGTTCCGCGAGGATCCGGAGACCGACGGCGTGCTGATGGTGGGCGAGATCGGTGGCGACGCCGAGGAACGCGCCGCGCGCTTTATCGCGGACGAATTCGACAAGCCGGTGGCCGCCTATATTGCCGGCGCCACCGCACCGCCGGGCCGGCGCATGGGCCATGCCGGGGCGATCATCGCCGGTGGTCAGGGCACCGCGGCGCAGAAGATGACCGCCCTGCGCGAGGCCGGTGCGACCGTGGCCGAGAGCCCGGCGGAACTGGGCGCCGCGATGCAGTCCGCACTGGTCTGATCCGCGGATGAGCGCCGATTCGCCCCTGCGTCTGGCCCTGGCCCAGATCAACCCGGTGGTGGGCGGTCTGGAGGACAACCGCCACCGCATCCTCGAGGCGATCGAACAGGCCCGCGCCGGCGGCGCCCGCGCAGTGGTGTTCCCCGAACTGGCGGTCACCGGCTACCCGCCGGAGGACCTGCTGCTGCGTCCGGCGTTTCTGCTGGGCGTGGAGCGCGTGGTGACCGCGATCACCGAGGCGGCGCGGGGTATCGATGTGATCCTGGGCGCCCCGGTGCACGGGGAGGCGGGCCTGATCAACGCGGCGCTCTGGCTGCGCGACGGGGCCTGCATCGCGCGCTATGCCAAGCAGGTCCTGCCCAATTACTCGGTGTTCGACGAAGAGCGCTACTTCGTCGCCGGCACCGAGGCCTGCGTGGTCGAACTGGACGGCTGGCGGGTCGGACTGACGGTCTGCGAGGACATCTGGCAGCCGGGTCCGGCGACCGCGGCGCGGGCCGCCGGGGCCGAGCTCCTGCTGAATCTCAACGCGTCGCCCTACCACCGCGGCAAGGCCGAGGAACGCCTGCGCGTGGTGGGCCAGCGCGTCGCCGAGACCGGTTGCCCGGTCGTCTACGTGAACCAGGTAGGCGGCCAGGACGAGCTGGTCTTCGACGGTCGTTCTTTCGTGCAGGATCCGGTCAACGGCGCGCGGGCCGTGCTGCCGGCCTGGGCGACCGGCCAGGGGCAGGTGGAGGCGCGCCGCGGGGTGCAGGGTCCGATTCTGCACCCCCGCGACGAGCACCTGCACCTGTCCGCCTGCGGCATCCGGCCGACCCTGACCGACCCCGGTCCGGAACCGGACGAGGCCGATGCCCGCGACCTCTACCAGGCGTTGATGATCGGCATCCGCGACTACGTGACCAAGAACGGCTTTCCCGGGGTGCTGCTGGGCCTGTCCGGCGGGATCGACTCCGGGCTGACCGCGGCGCTGGCCACCGACGCCCTGGGCCCGGCGGCGGTCACGGCCGTGATGATGCCCTATCGCTATACCGCCTCGATCAGCATCGAGGACGCCGAGGCACAGGCCCGGCTGCTGGGGCTGGAGTATCACGAGATCGCGATCGAACCGATGGTCGAGAGCTTTATGGCGGGGCTGGGGGATGCCCTGTCCGCGTATCCTGCCGGGGCGGGGGACGTGACCGAGCAGAACCTGCAGGCGCGCGCCCGGGGGGTGCTCCTGATGGCGCTGTCCAACCGCAGTGGCAAGCTGTTGCTGGCCACGGGCAACAAGTCCGAGATGGCGGTGGGCTACTCCACGCTGTACGGCGATATGAATGGCGGTTTCGCGCCGCTGAAGGATGTCTCCAAGCAGTGGGTGTATCGCCTGGCGCGCTGGCGCAACACGCGCGGGCCGGCGATCCCGGAGCGGGTGATCGAACGTCCGCCCAGCGCGGAGCTGGCGCCGGATCAGCAGGATGCCGACTCGCTGCCGCCCTACGAGGTGCTGGACGCGATCCTCGAGGCCTTTGTCGAGCAGGAACGGTCCGTCGCCGACATCGTCGCGCAGGGTTTTGACCGCCCCACGGTGGAGCGCATCGCCCGCATGGTGTTCATCGCCGAGTACAAGCGCCGCCAGGCCGCGCCCGGGATACGGGTCAGCCCGCGCGCCTTTGGCCGCGACCGGCGCTACCCGATCACCTCCGGCTACCGCCCGGACTGATCCGCTCCGACGCGCGCAGAGTTCACCACGAAGCACACGAAGGCACGAAGAAGGTCAAGGACGGTTCACAGGAAGACAGGAAGTACCGAAGGTTCTGAATGGGGTGTCCCGGGCTGCGGTCTTAGGGCCCCGACAATACTGACTCGGTGCCTCGCTCCGTCCGACGTATCCGAAACGGCGGCATATTGCGGACCGGAAAGGACTTCCCCGATCAACCACAGGCCCTCTTCCAGCCTTCCCGTCTTCCTGTTAAACGCCCTTGACCTGGCCCTTCTTCGTGCCTTCGTGTGCTTCGTGGTGAATCCAGAGCAGCGTCGAACGTCGCGAGCAGGCGAGGACCACAGCGCGGGGCCGGGGGTTTGATACACTTTCAGGGGTGAGACAAGCGCCTGCGCAGCGGGCACAACCAAAGGGATTCGCATGAAGAAGATCGAGGCGATCATCAAGCCGTTCAAGCTGGAAGATGTCCGCGAGGCCCTGACCGAGATGGGTATCGCCGGGATGACCGCGACCGAGGTCCAGGGCTTCGGGCGCCAGAAGGGCCACACCGAGCTCTACCGGGGCGCGGAATACGTGGTCGATTTCCTGCCCAAGGTGAAGCTGGAACTGGTGGTGGACGACGACCGGGTCGACCCCTGCATCGATGCGATCGTGAAGGCCTCGCGCACCGGCAAGATCGGGGACGGCAAGATCTTCGTGTCGGATATGTCGCGCGTGGTCCGCATCCGCACCGGCGAAGAGGGCAGCGAGGCCCTCTGAACGACGGATCCTCCGGCGCTTGATGGATCTACCACGAAGCGCACGAAGGCACGAAGAAGGTCAAGGGCGGGTAACAGGAAGGCTGGAAGAGGGGAAGCGTGATTGGGGTGTGGGGTTGGCTGGTGTCTGTCGCAGCCCCGAACGTACGCAATATCCGTGGCGGCCAAACCCGTTCAACCTTCCAGTCTTCCCACCTTCCTGTAGACGCTTTTCCCTCTGTGCCGTAGCGGACTGAACGAGTGCCCGGGGGCTCAGTTGGTGAGGAAGGGGATGCGGTCCATCACGCGCCACAGGCCGCGGCGTTCCTCGCCTTCCAGTTCCACCGGCTCGCCCGCGCGCACGGCCACGGCCACGTCCGGATAGTTCAGCTCCAGCACGGTCATGGTGTTCTCGGCGTGATCGTCCAGGCCGAGCTCGGTGTAGGCGCGATGCAGCACGGCCAGGGCCTTCGGCATGACCTCGGAGCCGGAGTATACGGCCACCACGTTGCGGGCGCGCTGCGCGGCGGCGACCCAGGCGGTGCGTTCCATGTAGAACTCGGCCACCCGCAGTTCGTAGGCGGCCAGCGCATTGCGGATGTAGATCATGCGCTGGTAGGCGTCCGGGGCGTAGCGGCTGTCGGGAAACTCGCGGATCAGGCGGTCGAAGTCCTCGAAGGCCTGGTCGAAGGGCTCCGGGTCCATCTCGGCGGGGTCGCGCGGGAACAGGTTGGCGAGGAAGCCCTGCTGGCGGTTGAAGTTGATCAGCCCGCGCAGGTAGTACGCATAATCCAGGTTCGGGTGGCGCGGGTTCAGCTGCACGAAGCGGTCCACCGCGGCCAGGGCGGGTTCCGGCTCGCCGGCCTTGTAGTAGGCGTAGGGGATCTCGATCTGCGCCTGCTGGGCATAGCGCCCGAAGGGATAGCGCGCCTCGAGTTTTTCGTAGTATTCGACGGCCTGGTCGTAGTTGCCCTCGTTCAGGGCGTTCTTGGCCTCGCCGTAGAGCTGGCTGGCGGACCAGCCGAGCGTGGGGTCTTCGCGCCCGGCACAGCCGGCGACCACGAGCGCCACAATCAGAACGACGAACAGGCGCGACAGGTGCGGGACAGAAATCACGGCGAGGCCTCACAGATGAACCGAAGTGCAGGGATTCTACAACATCAAGCCCCGGTGGCGACGAGCGGGAGGCCGCGCAATGAGTGAACCGCGGGAGGCCTGTCTGCCGGAAGAAGCGGCGGGACAGCGCCTGGATGCCGCGCTGGCGCGGCTGTTCCCGGAGTACTCGCGCAGCCAGCTGACCCAGTGGCTGAAGGAGGGCGCGCTGCGGGTGGATGGTGGCTCGCCCCGCCCGCGCACGCCGGTGCGCGGGGGCGAGCGGGTCGAGCTGACGGCGCCCGAGGCGCCGGTGCTGGAGGCCCGGCCCGAGGCCATTGCGCTGGACATCGTGTACGAGGACGCCGCGGTGCTGGTGGTCAACAAGCCCGCCGGGCTGGTGGCCCACCCGGCGGCCGGGCATCGCGACGGCACGCTGGTCAATGCCCTGCTGCACCACGCCCCGGAGCTGGCGCAGCTGCCGCGCGCCGGGGTGGTCCACCGCCTCGACAAGGACACCACCGGCCTGATGGTGGTCGCGCGTACGCCCGAGGCCCAGACCGCCCTGGTGCGCCAGTTGCAGGCGCGCAGCGTACACCGCGAGTACCGCGCCCTGGTCCAGGGCCGAGTGATCAGCGGGGCCACCATCGACGAGCCGATCGGGCGTCATCCGGTTGATCGCAAGCGCCAGGCCGTGACCGCGGCCGGCAAGCCCGCGGTCACGCATTACCGAGTGGCCGAGCGCTTTCCCGCGCACACCCTGCTGAACGTGCGCCTGGAGACCGGGCGCACCCATCAGATCCGTGTGCATATGGCACATATCCGCCACCCGATTGTGGGGGATATGACCTACGGCGGTCGTCCGCGCCCGGTGAAGGGCATGGGCGAAGCGGCGAAGGCGACGGTCGCGGCCTTCAAGCGCCAGGCCCTGCATGCGGCCCGCCTGGAGTTCGAGCATCCGGAGACGGGCGAGCCCTGCGCCTTCGAGGCCCCGCTGCCGGAGGATTTCGAGGCCCTGCTCGCGGCCCTGCGCGCCGATGCCCGGGAGGCCGGGGATGTCTGAGGCCCTGCCGCTGTTGAAACCCGGGCCCGGGGAACTCCCGGCCGGGGTGCAAGCGCTGCAGACGACCCGGACGGGTGGCGTCAGTACCGGGCCCTGGGCCGCGCTGAATCTGGCCCTGCATACTGGCGATACCCCGGATCACGTGGCGGAAAACCGGCGCCGACTGGAACAGTCCCTGGGGTGCGCCGCGCCCATCGCCTGGCCGCGCCAGGTCCATGGGACGACCGTGATCACCGCCGATGCCCTGCAGGCGGCGCTGAAGGCGGGCGATACGCCCGAGGCCGATGCGGTGGTCAGCGACCGGCCGGGGGCGATCTGCGCCGTGCAGACCGCCGATTGTCTGCCCGTGGTGCTGGCGACAGTGGACGGCGCGGCGGTCGGGGTGGCCCACGCCGGCTGGCGCGGGCTGGCCGATGGCGTGCTGGAGGCCACGATCACGGCCCTGGAATGCCTGCGTCCGGGAGTGCCCGTTCAGGCCTGGATGGGGGCGGCGATCGGACCGGAATCCTTCGAGGTCGGGCCCGAGGTGCGCGAGGCCTTTCGGGCGCAGGATCCGGAGGCCGATGCCGCGTTTCGGCCCGGTGCCGGGGGGCGCCTGCTGGCGGATCTCTACCGGCTGGCGCGCCAGCGGCTGCAGCGGGCCGGTGTGGCGCAGGTCGCCGGCGGGGGCCGCTGCACCTTCACCGAGGCGGAGACCTTCTATTCCTATCGTCGCGACGGAGCGACCGGCCGCATGGGCACGCTCGTGTGGTTCGCCCCCGACCCCGCGCGATAGCCACCTGTCACTGCGAGGCCCTGCCAGGGGCCGTGGCAGTCGCTGGATGCACCCCGACGCTGGTTTCGCGGCGAGCCTCGGCTCTGGCCCCGCGCAGCGGTTTCCGCGCGTCTATCCTTGAAGCCGGGGGGATTGTCCCCAACGTTGGTGTCAGTTCAACAAGATTCGACCGAGGGGTTTCCCAATGCGAATGGATCGCCTGACCACCAAATTCCAGTCCGCCATCGCGGACGCACAGTCGCTCGCGGTTGGCCGCGACCATCAGTTCATCGAGCCGTCCCACCTGCTGCTGGCCCTGCTGGACCAGGAGGGGGGCACGATCCGTCACGTGCTCGACCGCGCCGGAGCCAACGTGCGCCAGTTGCGCTCCGCTTTGGGCGAGGCGCTGGATCGCCTGCCGAAGGTGGAAGGCGCCGCGGGCGAGGTGCATGTCTCCAATGACCTGGGGCGCATGCTGAACGTCTGCGACAAGCTCGCCCAGGAGCGCAAGGACCAGTACATCCCCAGCGAGCTGTTCCTGCTCGCGGCGATCGACGAGAAGGCCGGTGTCGGCGAGATGCTGCGCAACGCTGGCGCCAACAAGGACTCCCTGGAGAAGGCCGTGGAGGACATGCGCGGCGGGGCCCAGGTGGACGACCCGAACGCCGAGGAGAACCGCCAGGCCCTGGACAAGTACACCATCGACCTCACCGAGCGCGCCGAGCAGGGCAAGCTGGACCCGGTGATCGGCCGTGACGAGGAGATCCGCCGCTCGGTCCAGGTGCTGCAGCGGCGCACCAAGAACAACCCGGTGCTGATCGGCGAGCCGGGTGTGGGCAAGACCGCGATCGTCGAGGGCCTGGCCCAGCGTATCGTCAACGGCGAGGTGCCGGAGGGGCTCAAGGACAAGCGCGTGCTGGCGCTGGACCTGGGGGCGCTGCTGGCCGGGGCCAAGTACCGCGGCGATTTCGAGGAGCGCCTGAAGTCTGTGCTCAAGGAGCTGTCGCAGGAAGAGGGTCGCGTGATCCTGTTCATCGACGAGATCCACACCCTGGTGGGCGCGGGCAAGGCCGAGGGCGCGATGGACGCCGGCAACATGCTCAAGCCGGCCCTGGCGCGCGGCGAGCTGCACTGCATCGGCGCGACCACGCTGGACGAATACCGCCAGAACATCGAGAAGGACGCCGCGCTGGAGCGCCGCTTCCAGAAGGTGCTGGTGGACGAGCCCACGCAGGAAGACACCATCGCCATCCTGCGCGGGCTGAAGGAGCGCTACGAGGTCCACCACGGGATCGAGATCACCGACCCGGCGATCGTCGCCGCCGCACAGCTGTCGCAGCGCTACATCACCGACCGGCAGCTGCCGGACAAGGCGATCGACCTGATCGACGAGGCCAGCTCGCGCATCCGCATGGAGATCGACTCCAAGCCCGAGTCCATGGACCGGCTGGAACGGCGCTTGATCCAGCTGAAGATCGAGCGCGAGGCCCTGAAGAAGGAATCCGACGACGCCTCGAAGAAGCGCCTGGGCACGCTGGAGGAGGAGATCGAACGCCTGGAGCGCGAGTACTCCGACCTGGAAGAAGTGTGGAAGTCCGAGAAGGCCTCGGTCTCCGGGGCGGCCCAGTTGAAGGAAGAGCTCGAGCGCGCCCGTACCGAGCTGGAGACGGCCCGCCGCGCCGGGGATCTGTCGCGTATGTCCGAACTGCAGTACGGCCGTATCCCGGACCTGGAGAAGTCCCTCGCCATGGCCCACGAGATGGAGAGCCAGGAGACCCAGCTGCTGCGCAACAAGGTCACCGACGAGGAGATCGCCGAGGTCGTCTCGCGCTGGACCGGCATCCCGGTCTCCAAGATGCTGGAGGGCGAGAAGGACAAGCTGCTGCGTATGGAAGAGGCCATTGGTGACCGCGTGGTCGGCCAGTCCGAGGCGGTGCGCGCGGTGGCCAACGCCATCCGCCGCTCGCGGGCGGGGCTGGCGGATCCGAACCGCCCGAACGGCTCGTTCCTGTTCCTTGGCCCGACCGGCGTGGGCAAGACCGAGCTGACCAAGGCGCTGGCCGGGTTCCTGTTCGACACCGAAGAGGCGATGGTGCGCATCGACATGTCCGAGTTTATGGAGAAGCACTCCGTGGCGCGGCTGATCGGGGCGCCCCCGGGCTATGTCGGCTACGAGGAGGGCGGCTACCTGACCGAGGCCGTGCGCCGCAAGCCGTACTCCGTGATCCTGCTCGACGAGGTCGAGAAGGCGCACCCGGATGTCTTCAACGTGCTGCTGCAGGTGCTGGATGACGGCCGCCTGACCGACGGGCATGGCCGCACCGTGGACTTCCGCAATACGGTGATCGTGATGACCTCCAACCTGGGCTCGCAGCAGATCCAGGAGATGGCCGGCGAGGAGAACTACGCGGCGATGAAGGGCGCGGTGATGGAGATCGTCGGGCAGCACTTCCGTCCCGAGTTCATCAACCGGGTGGACGACGTGGTGGTGTTCCATCCGCTGGAGCGCGAACAGATCCGCGCGATCGCCGATATCCAGCTGCAGTACCTGCGCAAGCGGCTGGAAGAGCGCGACCTGGGCCTGACCATCACCGACGCCGCGCTGGATCACCTGGGGGCCGCGGGCTTCGACCCGGTCTACGGGGCGCGCCCGCTCAAGCGGGCGATCCAGACCCAGCTGGAGAACCCGCTGGCGCAGTCGCTTCTGGCCGGCGAGTTCGGCCCCGGCGATACCATCGAGGTGGACATGGCCGGCGAGCAGCTGGCCTTCACCCGGGCGGCGGCCGCGGCCTGATCCGTCCGGTATCCTGCGACATCGACAAGGCCCGCCCGGTGCGGGCCTTTTTCATGCCGGGTCCGCGCTGCGACACAATCGCGGGCTTGGCGCAACGGGACGCGCGCCGCGCGCGCCGAGGGGGTGGGCATGCCACATTTGCGGGTCGAATATTCACAGGACCTGGCTTCGGGGCCGGAGTTGGCTGCCTGGCTGGACGCCCTGCACGCGGCGGCCTGCGCTTCGGGGCTGTTCCCGGCGTCGCATATCAAGGTCCGCGCCCACCCGGTGTCGCAGTATCGGGTCGGGGGCGAGGTGCGGCCTTTCGTGCATCTCGAGGTGCGTCTCAAGTCCGGCCGTTCGCTGGCGCAGCGCCAGGCCCTGAGCGAGGCCGTCCTGCGGGCCCTGCAGGACCGGATCGGGGAGGCGGTAATCACCGTCGAGGTGA
Organism: Thioalkalivibrio sp. ALE9; assembly: GCF_000377445.1. NCBI lineage: Bacteria > Pseudomonadati > Pseudomonadota > Gammaproteobacteria > Chromatiales > Ectothiorhodospiraceae > Thioalkalivibrio > Thioalkalivibrio sp. ALE9. Next base: position 59,484 of record NZ_KB898132.1, on the reverse strand, counting down.
CCGAGATGGAGGCGGCGAGCTACGCGCGGCACGATCCGCAGGACGGAGACCGGGACCGCCCGGATTGAAATGCCGGTGTGCGTGGCGAGCCGGGCGTTCCGGACCGCTACACTCGGGGGGAGGAAAGACGGAACGGGATGTTCGTGATGGCGGTGGTACGGGTGGTTGCGGTCCTGGCGCTGGGGTTCGCGCTGGCGGGGTGTTCGCTGCTGGATGCGCGCGAACAGCTCGCGCGCATGGGCGGGGCCTGTGTGATCAGCGGCACGGTGGGACCGGACGCGACGGCGTCCGAGGCGGGTCGGACGGGGCCCTATATCGTGGCGGTATTCCGCGAGTCGGTCGGTGGCGCCGGGGTGCCCGAGCCGGTGGACCATGTGGTCAGCGCCCAGGGCGGGAGCTGGTTCTTCGGGCTGGAGCCGGGTCGCTATCGTGTGCTGGCCTTCCGCGACGAGGAGGGTGACCGGGCCCATCCCGCCGGTGCCCCGGTGCAGTATGTGGCCGGCGGCGATCCGCTGGACTGTGGCCCCGGCGGGCGGCTGACCGGGATCGAGATCCGCGTGAACGGGGACCATTGCCTGGCCCACCCGGTTGCGCTGCCGGCCACACGCGGCCTGGTGGGTGCCGAGGGCGCCAGCGACCTTCCGCTGAGCCTGGGACGGGTGACCGCCTTCGGCGCGATAACCCACCTGGACGACCCGCGTTTTGCGTCCGAGGTGGCTCGCGGCAGCCAGTGGCGACCCCTGGACTTCGTGATGAACGGTTACGCGGGGGTGTACTTCCTCGAGCCCCATGACCCGACGCGGACGCCGGTGCTGTTCGTGCACGGGATGAACGGCTCGCCGCGGGACTTTGCCGGGCTGCTGGAGGTTCTGGACCGCGAGCGTTATCAGCCGTGGTTCTACTACTACGCCTCCGGGTTGCCACTGCAGTCGGCGGCCGCGCACCTGGCACAGGTGGTGGAGGAGCTGGAAGTGCGTCACGGGGTCGAGTCGCTACCGGTGGTGGCGCACAGCATGGGCGGGCTGGTGGCGCGGGGGTTCCTGAACGAGCGCGCCCGGCGCGAGGCGGCGGCACCGGTGCCGGTTATGATCACCCTGTCCACGCCCTGGGCGGGGCACGAGCGGGCGCAGCAGGGGGTGGATCGCTCGCCGGTCGTGATCCCGGTCTGGCGCGACATGGCGCCGGGCAGCGACTACCTGGAAGGCCTGTTTCCGCATCCGGGCGCGGGGGCAGGCGAGTTGCATCTGGTGTTCGGCTACCAGCGCGGCGAAGGGGGTGCGCGCGCGACCGCGGACGGGGTGGTCACGCTGGCCAGCATGCTGCACCCGCCGGCCCAGCGCGAGGCGGCCTCGGTCTTCGGCGTGGCGACCACGCATGCCGGCATCCTGTCGCATCCGCTGGCGCTGGAGCGGGTCGAGGAACTCCTGTCCCGGGTGGAGGACCGGTAATGGCTGCGCCGCGGCGGCCTCTGCACCGCGACGGGGCAGCGGGATCGGCGTAGTCTGGGGCCACCCGGCCGCACTTCGAGCGGGCGGCGGTTTAACGGGGAACGCGATGCAGTTGTTCGAGTGCGAGTTCTGTGGGCAGGGGGTGTATTTCGACAACACCTACTGCACACGCTGTGGCCACCGGCTGGGGTTTCTCCCGGATCGTCTGGAGGTGTCGGCCCTGGCGCCGGCGGGAGAGGCCACGGATGCCCGCGGGCACCCGGTGCCTGGCGGATTGTGGCGGGTGGCGGACGAGCCGGACGGGGCACTGTACCGCCAGTGTCGCCACTATGCGGTGGACGCGGTCTGCAACTGGATGGTGCCGCACGGCGACGCCGACCCGTTCTGCCGGGCCTGCCGCCTGAACCGGACCATCCCCGACCTGAGTGTCCCCGGCAATGCACGTCTGTGGGAGCGCCTGGAGACGGAGAAGCGGCGCCTGGTCTACGGGTTGTTGCGTCTGGGCCTGCCGGTGGTGCCGCGACGTGATGATCCCAAGGGGATCGCATTCGACTTCCTGGCCGATACGGCCCCCGAGTTCCGCGAGGGCGGTGGCGTGGTCACCGGCCATGCGAACGGGCTCATTACCCTGAATATCGCCGAGGCCGACCCGGCGGTTCGCGAGCGCATGCGCGAGGCGATGGCCGAACCCTATCGCACGATCCTCGGCCATTTCCGCCACGAGTCCGCCCACTACTACTGGGACCGCCTGATCCGCGATACCCCCTGGCACGCCGCCTTCCGCGAGCGCTTCGGCGACGAGCGCGCGGACTATGACGAAGCCCTGCGCCGCCATTATGCCGACGGGCCGCCCGCCGAATGGCAGGCCTCGTTCGTCTCCGCCTACGCCAGTTCGCATCCCTGGGAGGATTGGGCCGAGACCTGGGCCCACTACCTGCACATCGTGGATACCCTGGATACCGCGTCCGCCTACAACATGGATATCGTGCCCGGTGCCGGCCCGTCAGCACGGCTGGGTGCGCAGGGCGATGCACCGGCCTTCGACGCCTATGCCGCGGCCGATTTCGATGGACTGATGGAACACTGGCTGCCACTGGTCAGCGCCCTCAACAGCCTCAACCGCAGTATGGGGCATCCGCATGTCTATCCCTTCGTGTTGACGGCCGCCGCCATCGCCAAGCTGGCGTTCGTGCATCAGGTCATTCAGGATTTCCGCACGGATTGTCGTGCCGCGCTGGCGGGTGCCACCGGTACCTGAGCGCACGCCGGGGGCGCGCGGTCCGGCGCGCCCGCCACTCATGCGAAAGGACGCCCGATGTACAACGTTGCCACCCGTGGCCCATTCAAGGGGCTGAATCCGCGCGTCGCGCCGCTGGCGCTGATCCTGGTGGTCATCATCGCCCTGCTGGGGGTGTATCGCACCGAGCAGCTGGGTGCGGTGGTGGGCGATGCGCGTACCTTCGTGACGCCGCTTCTGGAGTGGTACTACGTGGTCGTCATGGCCTTCTTCCTGGTGATCGTGGTCTGGCTCGGGGTCGGGCGCTACAAGAACGTGCGCCTGGGGCATGACGACGAGGTTCCCGAGTTCACCACCCTGTCGTGGCTGTCGATGCTGTTCGCCGCGGGCATGGGCGTGGGGCTGTTGTTCTGGGCGGTGGCCGAGCCGCTGTCGCACTACGGCGGGAACCCGTTCCTGATCGAGAATGGCGACCGGGCCGCGGCCGCGGACATGTCCATGGTCCTGACCTATTTCCACTGGGGGCTGAATGCCTGGGGCGTGTTCGCCCTGCTGGCCCTGATCCTGGCCTACTTCGGGTTCCGCAAGGGCCAGCCGCTGGCCCTGCGCTCGGCCCTGCACCCGCTGATCGGCAAGTACAGCCACACCTGGCCGGGGGACCTGGTCGACCTGCTGGCGATCATCGCCACCGTCTTCGGGATCGCGACGACGCTGGGCCTGGGGATCCAGCAACTGGAGTCCGGACTCGCGCACACCGTTGGGATCTCCCTGGAGGGGGACCGCGGACTGCTGATGCTGACCGCGCTGCTGACCGTGATTGCGATCGTGTCCGTGGTGACCGGTATGCAGGCCGGGGTGCAGCGGGTCAGCCAGGCCAACCTCTGGCTCAGTGTCGCGTTGCTGGGACTGCTGCTGGTGGCAGGACCGACCCAGTACCTGCTGGCCCTGGTCGTGCAGTCCAGCGGCAGCTACCTGCAGAACCTGCTGGGTCTCTCGCTGTACACCCACGCCCACCATATGGACGAGTGGCATGCCGACTGGACGGTCTTCTACTGGGGCTGGTGGCTGGCCTGGGCGCCGTTCGTCGGGCTGTTCATCGCGCGCATTTCGCGCGGCCGCACGCTGCGCGAGTTCGTGATGGGCGTGCTGCTGGTGCCGACCCTGATCACCTTCTTCTGGCTCGCGCTGCTGGGCGGCACCGCTCTGCATGCCGAGGTCGAGGGCATCGCCAATATCGCCGAGCGCGTGTCCGAGGACCTGACCATGGCGACCTTCGCCACCATGGAGACCCTGGAGCCCTGGCTGATTGCGAAGACGGGGGCGATTCTGATCACGATCCTGATTGCGACCTACCTGCTGACCTCCGCGAATGCCGGGATCGTGGTCATCAATACCCTGCTGGCCCATGGATCCACCGAGCACCGGGCGATCCACCTGATCCTGTGGGGGGCGATGATCGGGCTGGTGACCGGGGTCCTGCTGCTGGCCGGCGGGCTGGAGGTCCTGCAGAACGCGGTCATCCTGGCGGCGCTGCCGTTCTCGCTGGTGATGCTGATGATGGTGGTCGGGCTGATGCGCGGTCTGGAGGACGAGCGCTACGCGCCGCGTCCGGGCGAGCACACGGTCGCGCCCAGCGAGCCGTGGACCATCCCGCCGGACCGCGTCCACGAGGACTTCGACGTAGACGACGACGCCCCCGAGGCCCGCGACGAGGACGACGTGCCCCGGCGCTCCTGACCTGCGCCCCGAGTTTTCAACACGAAGCCCACGAAGGCACGAAGAAGGGCAACTTCAAGAGCGATTTGAACCACAGAGGACACAGAGGACACGGAGAAAATCAGGGTTGGACGAAAGCGGGTGTCGATCGGCCTGCGACGATCCACGTGGTCCCTCGTCATGCGCGGCCCTTGGCTTGTTTTCTCCGTGTCATCCGTGGTGCAACGATTTTGCCCTTCTTCGTGCCTTCGTGCGCTTCGTGGTGAACATAAAAGGCGCGAGCGGAAGGGAAAGGCCCGCGCATCCTGCGCCCACTTTCGGGTGGGCGGGGCTTGCCGTAGCCTGTGCGCCCATCGTCAACCGAACCGCGAGAGAAGCCCCATGAGCGATACCCTGCAGTTGTCCGGCGAGCTGATCCAGAAGGTCCAGGAGGTGCTGACCGAGGTGGATCCGAAGGCGCAACAGCCCATCGTGGCCGTCCAGTACCTGAGCGCCATTACCGGGTTCATGGTCGCGCAGATGCCGGAGTCGGTGAACGAGCGCAAGGAATACCTGAAGCAGCTGTCGCAGTTCACCGAGTCGGTGTTCGTGGACGTGGAGAGTCGCAAGCAGGCCGCGCCGCCGCCGCAGGAAGCCAGCGGCGTGTGGCGCCCCGGCGACAACTGATCCGGGCTGGCGGCGCGCCGGCGTCAGCCGTTGTCGCCGCCTTCGCCCCGGTCCTTGCGCATCTGGCGCAGCATGGCTTCCTGCTCGTTGAAGCTGGGCATGCGCCGCTTGCCGCCCACGTCGCGGTCACGGTCGCTGGCGCCGGCCTGGCCGGACTGGCCCGGCTTTTCGGCGTCCTTGATGCGCTGATACTCCTGCAGTTCGCGGCGGGCATCCTCGTCGCTGGTGTAGCGGCCACGGTAGTCCTGCGGCGGCTTGTGTCCCTTGCGCAGGAAGACCTGCTTGCGCAGTTCCTTGTTGTAGTCGGTGACCCGGCGGTCGATCCACCACAGGTCCACCAGCGCCCACAGCACACCGGCGCCCAGGGGTAGCAGCCACCAGAGGGCGGGTACGAAAAAGGCCAGGGCCAGGGTGATCGCGGTGAGCGCCAGGAAGCCGGCGCCGCCCAGCGGTTCGCGCAGGTAGAAGCGGTGCAGGCCCAGCGGGAACAGGACCCACGCGGCGTAGGCCGCGGGCCGGGTGCGCATCTCGCTGGCGAGCTTGGCATTGATGGACTGCAGGCCGCCGCCCTCCAGGTCCAGTTCCTTCCAGGCCTTGCTCATCCCTGCCTCCGTTGCGTTCACGTGTAGCGCCACGGTAGCCGCAACCCGGGGCGCGGGGCGATTGTGCGGGTGCCGCGCGAGGGTTTTACCGGCGCTGCGTCAGCCCTCTTCGCGCGTGGGGTCGCGTTCCAGCAGGCGGCGCACGGTGTCGCGCACCGGGCGGCCCTGGTAGAGCACGGCGTGTACCTCGGCGCAGATCGGCATCTCCACCTCCAGTGCCTCGGCCCGCACCACGGCGACCCGGGCCGTCTCCACGCCCTCCACCGACTGGCCGACCCGTGCGCGGGCGGTCTCGAGGTCCACCCCCTCGCCCAGCATCCGCCCCAGGCGGCGGTTGCGCGACTGGTTGTCGGTGCAGGTGAGGATCATGTCACCCAGCCCGGAGAGGCCGGTAAGGGTGGCAGGGCGGGCGCCCACCGCGGCGCCGAAGCGCTGGATCTCGGCCAGCCCCCGGGTCATCAGGGCGGCGCGGGCATTGGCGCCGAACCCGGCGCCATCGGCGATGCCCGTGGCCACCGCCAGCACGTTCTTCAGGGCCCCGCCGAGCTCCACGCCGATGACGTCGGTGTTGCGGTACAGACGCAGGGAACGCCCGTGCAGCGCCTCCACCAGGCGATCCATATGGCCTTCGTCGGTGGAGGCCACGGACAGCGCGGTCGGTTGCTCCTGCGCGACCTCGGCGGCGAAGGAGGGGCCCGAGATCAGGGCGGGCGGGTGTTCCGGACCCAGTTCCTGCTCGGCGATCTCGTGCAGCCAGGCGCCGGTGGCGGTCTCCAGGCCCTTGGTGGCCCAGGCCACCACCTGTCCGCGCGCCAGCCGCGGGGCCAGCCAGCGCAGGGTCGCGCGAAAGGCGCCGGAGGGGACGGCGATCAGGACCAGATCGCGGCCGTCGACGATCGCGGGGTCGGCGCTGACGCGGAGGTTGTCCGGGAAGCGGTGGCCGGGGAGGTAGCGGGCATTCTCGCGCTCGGCCTGCAGGCGCGCGGCGGTGTCATCGCCGCGTGCCCACAGGGCCACGTCGGCATGCAGCCGCGCCGCATGCAGGGCCAGCGCCGTGCCCCAGCAGCCGCCGCCGAGGACCGCGATGCGCATCCTAGGAAACCCCATGCTTCATGTACGCGCTCGCGTCGGTACGCCAGGTCCTTCGGGGGCTTGGCGTCAGGCCTGCTGGCTGGGCGCGGTCTGCTCGCCGCCGGCCTGCTGCTTCTGCTCCTGGAGGTGCTGGGCGTACAGCGACTCGAAATTCACCGGCTGCAGCAGCAGCTGCGGGAAGCCGCCCTTCAGGACCAGGTCGGCGACGGTTTCGCGGGCGAACGGGAACAGCACGTTGGGGCAGTAGGCGCCCAGCAGGTGATTGCGCTGGTCCTCGGGGAAGTTGCGCACGATGAAGACGCCCGCCTGCTTGATCTCCACCAGGTAGGCGGTCTTGCCGTCGGACTCGGTGGTCACGGTCAGGCCCAGTTCCACTTCGAAGGCCCCGGCGGCCTCGTCGATCGGGCGTGCGTTGGTGTTCAGCTGGATGTTGGTCTCGCCCTTCCACTCGCGCATGAACACCTCGGGGGAGTCCGGCGCCTCGAACGAGAGGTCCTTGATGAAGACCTTCTGAATGGAGAAATCGGGACGGTCGTTCTGTTCGCCCTGGGCCGCGCCGTTGCCGCTGTTGGGGGAGTTCTCTTCAGCCATGATGTTCTATCTCGCAGTCGTCTTGAATCGGGGCATTGTAAGGGGATGCGCGCGCCTTGCGGGTGCGGTGGCCGGAAGCGCTGCCCGGTGGTGCGGGCGCTGCCGGTTATCCGGGACTGCCGGCGGCTGTCAGCTCGACCCCTGCCGCGGCGGCCAGGCGCGCCAGTTCGCCACTGCTGTCCATCGCCTGCAGTTCGTCGAAGCCGCCGATGTGGGTCTCGCCGAGGAAGATCTGCGGGACCGAGGTACGGCCGTCGGCGCGTTGCTCCATCTCGGCACGCAGGCCCGGTTCGCGGTCGACGGCGTATTCCGCGAACGGATAGCCACGCTGGTTGAGCAGGCGCCGGGCCAGCAGGCAGAACGGGCAGCGCCCGCTGGAGTAGACCTCGAACTGCATTACTTCTTCTTGATGGGCATGTTGGCCGATTGCCAGGCCTGGATGCCGCCCTGCAGGTTGACCACGTCCTCGAACCCGGCCGCTGTTAGCTGCTGCGCGGCGCTGGCGGAACGGTTGCCGCTGCGGCAGTAGACCACCACGGGCTTGTCCTTGTACTTCTCGATGTCGCCCATGCGCTTTTTCAGGCTGCCCAGCGGGATGTGCTTGGCGCCTCCGATGCGGCCGGCCGCGACCTCGCTGTCCTCGCGTACGTCCAGCACCAGGGCGTCGTCCTGGTTGATCACGCGCACCGCCTCGGCCGGCGACAGGGAGCGGTACTTGCGGTTCAGGCGTCGGAGTTCGACGAACAGGATCATCCCGATCACCGCCAGCAGGGCGCCGGTCAGGATCGGGTGATTGGCGAGAAATTCGGGCAGGCGTTCAAGCATTCGGGAGACCGGATCGGAGGGGTGATTGTCAGGAACTGCAGAAAACGTCCTGCATCATACCGATCAGGCGCAGGGTCCGGGAGTCCCCCACGCGGTAGTAGACCCGGTTGGCATCCTTGCGCGTGGCGAGGATGCCCTTGTCGCGCAGGATGCCCAGGTGCTGCGAAATGTTGCTCTGCGAGGTCCCGACCTGGTCGACGATTTCCTGTACGCTGATTTCGCGATCGCCGAGAATGCAGAGGATCTTCAGGCGCAGCGGGTGGGACATGGCCTTGAGCGAGCGCGAGGCCCGTTCGATATCCTCGTCCTGGGACATCAGGCCGTCTTCGACGGACAGATCGTCTTCAACCGTTTCGTGGCTCACGGCATACCTCTCTTGCGAGCGAGGGAAATCCTCGCAACCGGGTCAGAATATAAGAACCTAAACGTACCCCGATATGCGAATCTGCGCAATCCTGAGTCATCCATATGGCCTCCGTGCCCCGTTCTGGTGCGCGGTACTGGCCGGTCTGCTGCTGGCCCCGGGGGCCCTGGCGCTGGAACCCGAGGCCGAACTGCGCGAGACCCGCGAGGCGATCCAGGACCTGGAACGCACCCAGGAGGAGCGCTACGCGGCCTTGCAGGAACTGGAGGCCCTGCTGGCGGATGCCGCGCGCGGGACCGAGGACTCGCGCCGCGAGTTGCGCGAGCTGGCGCAGGCGCGTTCGCGCCAGGAGGCGGTCGTCGCCGACCAGGAGGCGCGGGTGGAAGAGGCCCGGGAGCACCTGGAGACGGAACGCCGCGCGGCGGCCCGGCTGGTGCGCGACCAGTGGCAGCGCGAACGCCACGTCGGGCGCCTGAACGGTCGGGGCGGGGACGATCGCCACCAGGTGGCGTTCGCCGTGCGTATCCGCGAGGCCCGGGAGCAGGCGCTGGAGTCGTTGCGCGACCGGATCGAGGGGCTGGAGGCGGAGCGCGAGGCCCTGGCGCGGGAACGTGCGGTCCTGGCGGAACAGGAGGAACAGGCGCGCGCCGCGGTCGCGGATCTGGAACGCGAGGAGGCGCGCCAGCGCCAGGCCATGGCGGAACTGGAGGCGGCCATCGAGGACGAGGCGCTGGAGCTGGAACGCCTGCAGCGCAACGCGGAGACCCTGGAGGCGGTGATCGAGGAGGTCGAGGCGCGCAGCGCGGCGCGCGCCGAGGCCCCCGGGGACTCCGCCCCCGCGCAACCCGACGTGGCCTTCGCCGAGCTGCAGGGCGAACTCCCGCGGCCGGCCGACGGCCGGGTAATCCGCAGCTTCAATGATTCCCGTGGCAGTCGCCTGCGCTCGCGCTGGCGCGGCACGGTGCTGGAGGTCGAGAACGGCGCGGCGGTGCGTGCGGTGCACTACGGGCAGGTGGTCTACGCCGACTGGATGCAGGGCTACGGGTTCCTGGTGATCGTGGATCACGGCGAGCGCTACCTGACGCTGTACTCCAATGTGGAGGAGATCCTGGTGGCAGAAGGCGCAACGGTGGGCGCCGGCGAGCAGCTGGCCGTGGCCGGCGCGGGCAGCGAGGCGATCGCGCCCGGACTCTACTTCGAGATCCGGCATAACGGCGGACCATTGAACCCCGAGGGCTGGTGGCCCTCTCAGTAGACAGAGAGAAGTGAGACCGGGGTCCGGCAAAAGGCGGATGGAGCGCCTGCATTCAGGCGCCCATCACATTGCCGGTGCTACCATCCTCACACTAATCACCTCACGTAACGAGGAAAGGTAATGAGCAAGTCTTGTCGCACCGGATACGCCCTGATCGTCGGACTGGTCGTAGGGGTCATGCTGAGTGTCTCGGTGGCCGTCTACGCCGACCGCGACAATGGCGCGCAATCCGCCCTGCCGGTGGAGGATCTGCAGCGCTTCACCGACGTGTACATGCGCATCAAGCGCAATTACGTCACCGAGGTCGACGACAAGGACCTGCTGGACAACGCGATCCAGGGGATGCTGTCCGGTCTGGACCAGCACTCGGCCTACCTGGACGAACAGGACTTCGAGGACATGCAGGTCGGCACCTCCGGCGAGTTCGGTGGCCTGGGGATCGAGGTGGGCATGGAAGACGGGTTCGTCAAGGTCATCGCGCCGATCGACGACACCCCCGCCAGCCGTGCCGGGATCGAGGCCGGTGATCTGATTATCCGCCTGGACGGCGAGTCGGTGAAGGGCATGTCGCTGTCCGACGCGGTCGCCAAGATGCGCGGCGAGAAAGGGTCGGACATCACCCTGACCGTGCTGCGCGATGGCGAGGACCGGCCGATGGAGATCACCATCACCCGGGATGTGATCCAGGTGCAGAGCGTGCGCTCCGAGATCCTGGAGGACGGATTTGGCTATGTGCGCATCAGCAACTTCCAGCAGCGCACCGCGCGCGATCTCGTGCGGGCGGTCGAGGACCTGCAGGAGCAGGGCGAGCTGAAGGGTCTGGTGCTGGACCTGCGCAACAACCCGGGCGGCATCCTGAACGGGGCCGTGGGAGTCTCGGACGCGTTCCTCGAGGACGGCCTCATCGTCTACACCGAGGGCCGTCTGGAGGACTCGCAGTTCCGTTACCAGGCCTCGCCGGGCGACGTGCTCAAGGGCGCGCCGATGGTGGTGCTGGTCAATCGCGGTTCGGCCTCGGCTTCGGAGATCGTGGCGGGCGCGCTTCAGGACCACAAGCGGGCCGTCGTCATGGGCCAGAACACCTTCGGCAAGGGCTCGGTACAGACCATCCTGCCGCTGACCCAGAACACCGGGATCAAGCTGACCACCGCGCGCTACTTCACGCCCGAGGGTCGCGCGATCAACGAGGACGGGATCGAGCCGGACATCCGCCTGCAGCAACTGGTGGTGCAGCGCAGTGACAGCGAGAACGGCGGCGCCCGCATGGGCCGGGACGGTCTGCCGGAGTCGGTGGATGCGGATGACGAGGACAATGGCGAGGCCCTGGCCGAGCGCGACTACGGCCTGAGCGAGGCGCTGAACCTGCTGAAGGGCCTGAACTTCTACAACCGCCGCTGAGCGCGGCGGGGTCGCGATCGACGGAGAACCGATGCCGAACGTACTGGTGCCCCTGGCTGCCGGGGCCGAGGAACTGGAGGCAGTCACCATCATCGACCTGCTGCGCCGCGCGCAATTCGAGGTCACCGTGGCCGGGCTGGAGTCCGGGCCGGTGACCTGCTCGCGCGGAACAGTTATCCAGCCGGATACCACCCTGGACCAGGTGCTGGATGCGGCCTTTGACCTGATCGTCCTGCCGGGTGGCCTGCCGGGGGCCAATCACCTTCGCGACGATGCCCGGGTGCAGGGACTCCTGCGGGCGCAGGCCGAGCGCGACGGCTACCTGGCGGCGGTTTGCGCCGGACCCAAGGCGCTGGCCGAGGCCGGCCTGCTGGAAGGCCGGCGCGTGACGGCGTTCACCGGCGCGCTGGACGTTGTCGGAATCCCGTCCACCGGCGCCCCGGTGGAGGTGGACGGCCGCCTGATCACGGGCCGCGGCCCGGGCGCCGCGATGGACTTCGCCCTGACCCTGATCGAGCAGCTCGCCGGCCGCGATGCCCGCGACGCCGTCGAGGGTCCGCTCCTGAGGCCCTGAGGGATGTTTCGACCACGAAGCGCACGAAGGCACGAAGAAGGTCAAGGGCATTTCACCACAGAGGGCACGGAGGACAAGGAGAAAAGAAGATCATTCAAGGGTGCCGGGATTGCCGGGATCTGCATCCCTGTCGGTGCACTGATCATTGGTGCTACTCCTCCGCAATCCTGATGTTTCTCTGTGTCCTCGGTGGTTCAAACCGCTCTTGAAGTTGACCTCCTTCGTGCCTTCGTGGGCTTCGTGGTGAATTCCTACCCCACGGTGGCGTAGCGGGTGGCGCTGCCCAGCCAGCGTTCGATCAGGGCGCCGGCGCGGGCTGGGTCGTTCTCGATTCGTGCGGCCAGTGTGGTGGCCTCGTCCAGCAGGTCCTGGTCGCGGGTCCAGTCGGCGACGCGGAAGCTGCGATCGCCGGTCTGGCGCGTGCCCAGCAGTTCTCCCGGCCCCCGCAGTTTCAGGTCCACCTCGGCGATCTCGAAGCCGTCGTCGGTGCGGCGCATCGCCTCCAGGCGCTCGCGCGCGGTCTCGCCCAGTGGCGGGCGGTAGAGCAGTACGCAGGCGGAGGCGGTATTGCCGCGCCCGACCCGGCCGCGCAACTGGTGCAGCTGCGAGAGCCCCATGCGCTCGGCGTTCTCGATAATCATCAGGCTCGCGTTGGGTACGTCCACGCCGACCTCGATGACCGTGGTGGCGACCAGCAGGTCGATTGCCCCCGCGCGAAAGCGCTCCATCACCGCGTCGCGCTCGGGGCCCTTCATGCGTCCGTGGGCCAGGCCGATGGTCAGTTCCGGCAGCGCCTCGCGCAGGCGTTCGGCGGTGGCCTCGGCGGATTCCGCCTCCAGTTGTTCCGACTCCTCCACCAGCGGGCAGACCCAGTAGGCCTGGGTGCCGGAGCCGCAGGCGGCGCGGATGCGCTCGATGACCTCGTCGCGGCGCTCGTGGCTGATCAGCGCGGTGCGTACCGGCGTGCGCCCGGGCGGGCGCTCGTCGATCACCGAACTGGCGAGTTCCGCATACAGGGCCATGGCCAGGGTGCGCGGGATGGGCGTGGCGGTCATGATCAGCTGGTGCGGCATGTACCCGTTGCCCTTGTCGCGCAGGGCCATGCGCTGGTGGACGCCGAAGCGGTGCTGCTCGTCGATGATCGCAAGCCCCAGGTGGTGAAAGCGGACCTCCTCCTGGAACAGGGCGTGGGTCCCGATGGCGACCTGCCGCTGGCCCGCGGCCAGCTCGGCGAGCAGCTGGCCGCGTTCGCTCGCGGTCTGGCGTCCGCCCAGCCAGGCGATCGCAATCCCCAGCGGTTCCAGCCACTGGGCGAGGTTGCGCCCGTGCTGGCGCGCCAGCAGCTCCGTGGGGGCCATGAAGGCGACCTGGAAGCCGGCCTCCACCGCGGCCAGTGCGGCCGCGACTGCCACCAGGGTCTTGCCCGAGCCCACATCCCCCTGCACCAGCCGGTTCATCGGTTGCGGTCGCGCCAGGTCGGCGAAGATCTCGGCGGTCACGCGTTCCTGCGCGCCGGTCGGCGCGAACGGAAGCTGTTCGCGCAGTTGCTGCCACAGCGCCCCGGGCGGCTGGATGACCGGGGCGCCGCGCGCGTCCTGTGGGGTCCGGCTTTGCTGCATGCGTGCGAGCTGGTGGGCGCACAGCTCCTCCAGCGCCAGGCGGGTGCGCGCCGGGCTGCGGTTCTCCGCGGTATCCAGTTCGCCCAGGGCATCGGCTCGCGCCGGGGGATGGTGCAGCTGTTCCAGCGCGGCGTGCAGCCCGGGCAGGCCCTGGCGGGACAGCTCCGGCAGCAGATCGGGCAGGGCCTGCATGCCCGGCAGGGCGTGCGTCACCAGCTGGCGCAGCAGCTTCTGCGAGATGCCCTCGGTGGTCGGGTAGATCGGGGTCAGGTGCGATTCCAGCGCGGGCGGGGTATCCCCCACGGTCTGGAGCTCCGGATGCACGCATTCCAGCGCCCCGGGCAGGCCGCGCGGCTCGCCGAAGGCGCGGATGCGCGTGCCGGGGGCCAGGCGCCGTTGCTGGTTGGCGCCGAAGTGGAAGAAGCGCAGCAGGATCTGCGCCTGGTCGTCGGCCAGGGTGACCACCAGCATGCGTCGGCGGCGGTGCACCACCTCGGCATGGGTGACGCGGCCCTCGAACAGCGCGGCCAGGCCCGGGCGCAGCGCGGCGATCGGGGTCAGCCGGGTGCGGTCCTCGAAGCGCAGGGGCAGGTGGAACAGCAGGTCCCCGGCCTGTACCAGGCCCAGGCGTTCCAGGCGCTCGGCCACCGCCGGGCCGACACCCTTCAGGGTGGTCAGCGGGGCCTGCAGGTCCACCGACGGGGCTCGCGTCGGCTGCTCAGCCGCGCGGGCACCAGGCGATGGCATCCATCTCCACCTGGGCGCCCTTGGGCAGGGCGGCCACGCCGATCGCGGCGCGTGCCGGGTAGGGCTCGCCGAAGACCTCGCCCATGATCTCGTTGACCAGCGGGAAGTGGGTCAGGTCGGTCAGGAAGATGTTCAGCTTGGCGATGTCCGCGGTGCTCGCGCCCGCGGCCTCCAGGACGGCCTGGAGATTGGCGAATACCTGGCGGATCTGGTCCTCGATGCCGCCGCCCACCAGTTCCATGGTGGCCGGGTCCAGCGGGATCTGGCCCGAGAGGTACAGGGTGTCGCCGGCGCGCACGGCCTGGGAATAGGGGCCGATGGCGGCCGGGGCGTTTTCGGTCTGGATGATCTCGCGGGACATGCGGGCTCCTTGTTCGGCCGGATTGATTGTCGCGGATGGCGCCATTCTACTGATCCGGACGCTCGTGTGGGGTGTCCGCGGACTCGGCAGACCGGGGCGCGGACGGATACACTGCGCGGCACACGGACAACGACACAGAGGAAGCAGGCAATGACGGGATACGCACTGGCGAACGTGCTGCATGTACTGGCGGTGGTGATCTGGGTGGGCGGCATGTTCTTCGCCTACATGTTCCTGCGCCCGGTGGCGGGGCAGCAGCTCGAGGGCATGCCCCGGCTGAAGCTCTGGGAGGGCGTGTTCGCCCGTTTCTTCCCGTGGGTCTGGGCCTCGGTGCTGGTGATCCTGGCGACCGGCTTCTACATGATCTTCGGCGTGTTCGGCGGCATGGGCGACGTCCACCCCAGCGTGCATACCATGCTGCTGCTGGGTCTGATCATGATGGCGATCTTCGCCCATGTGTTCTTCGCGCCGTTTCGCCGCATGCGCCAGGCCATTGCCGCGGATGACGCCCAGGAAGGCCTGCGCCGGCTGGGGCAGATCCGCATTCTGGTCGGGATCAATACCCTGATCGGCCTGGCGACGATCGTGGTCGCCTCGGGCGGGCGCCTGCCGCTTTAATCTGCATCCCCTGGCGGGGGCACAGGACGGCCGGTTCGTCCGGCCCTCCAGACCAGTCGTGGCGGTTCGGGCGGCTCCAGCAGCACGGCGGCGTTCTGGCCGAATGTCTCCAGCCAGCGCGCGAGCAGGTGTTCGGGCAGGTCCGCGATCGCCAGGCCCGGCTCGTCCGGCCAGTGGCCCAGGGGGTCGCGGTTGCAGGCCGGCCAGGCGCGCAGGCCCTGTTCCGTCACGGCCCGCTCCAGCCGCCGCTGGCGTCGCTGGTTCTCTTCCTCGGTGAGCGGCTGGCTGCCCGGGTTGCAGGCGGTCAGCACGACGAGGCGGTGGGTGCCATGCCCCGCCATCCAGGCCGCCACCTCATCGGCCGTCCGGTCGATGCGCAGCACCCATGAACCGTCCGCGGTCTCCACGCAGTACCGCGCCTTGCGGTAGGCCTGTTCCAGTTCAGCCCGTCGCGATCTGGTTGGGGCGCATTCCGCGCGCCCCGGGGCGGGGTCGGCAGCGTCAGCGCTTGTATTGGTGGACATCTCGCGGCACCCTCGCGGCTGGATCGTGCAGATGCGATCGATCAAACAGGGGGAACGGGATGCGCGTCAAGGATGCGACAGCGGTTTGCGGGGTTTCGCCGGCAACCGGCCTGCGTGCGTATGGGGCGTGGCCCGTATCCTTGGTGGCTTGAGCAGCCATGCCCTCGCGTCCTGTCGTCCCCGGTCTGACCAGTGCCTTTGTCGTGGTGCTGTTGCTGGTCGCGGTAGTCGCCATGGCCAGCTGGCTGCGCGTGCAGCAACTGCAGTACGACGTCCAGGCCCTGACCGAGGAATACGTGCAGAAGGTGGATCGCGTGCACCGCATGCGCAGCCTGGTACGCGAGCGCATGCTGCGCGCCTCGCTGGTCATCAGCGCCGAGGATCCGGCCCTGCAGGACCGCTACCAGCGGGAGTTTCGCGAACTGGCCGAACGTTTTCTGGAGGCCCGAGCGGGCGCCGAGCTGCTGGCCCGGACCCCGCGCGATGCCGCGTTGCTGGCGGAGCTGCGCGAGCTGACCGCGACCGGGGCTCCGATCCTGTCCGAACTCGTGGACATCGCCCTCGCGGGTGGGCGCAACGAGGCGCTGGCCCTCCTGTATGCCGAGGCGATGCCGGTGCAGGAGGAAGTCCTGGAGCAGATGGAAGCCATCCTGCAGGCCTTCGAGCATGACAACGAGGAGGCGGTGGCCGCCATGGCCCGGCGTCACGAGCAGGCGCAGCAGATCACGCTGATCGCCACCGGCATCACGGTCCTGATCATGCTGCTGATGTGGGTGCGCGTGCGCCGGCGGATCTGGCGCGATCATGCCGCGTTGCGCCAGGAGCTGGAGAGCCGCCAGCAGGTCGAGGCTCGTCTGCGCGAGACGCAGGCCGGGCTGGAGGCCGCCGTGGCCCGGCGCACCGCGGCGTTGCAGGAGACCACCGAGCGCCTGGAAGAGGCGCAGCGGATCGCCGGGGCGGGCTACTGGGACTGGGATATCCGGGGTCAGCGCATGAACTGGTCGTCGCATGTCTTCGAACTGTTCGGTCTCGATCCGCGCACCGAGAGTGCGGGTTTCGAGGCGTACATGCGCGCCATCCACCCGGATGATCGCACCCGCGTGCGGCGCGCGACCAACGAGGCCCTGGACCGCGAGAATTTCTACCGGGTGGATCACCGGGTCGTGCGCCGGGACGGCGGGGTCCGCCATGTCCGGGTGGAGGGCGAGATCGACCGTGATGCCGAGGGGCGGGCCGTGCAGGTGCTGGGCATGGTGCGCGACATCACCCGCGACAAGGCCTCGGAGGAGCGCCTGTGGCATCAGGCCCACCACGACTCCCTGACCGGCCTGCCCAACCGCAGCCTGTTGCAGGAGCATCTGCAGCAGGCCCTGCGCCGGGCCCAGCGGACGGGCACCGGGCTGGCCCTGGTGGTCTGCGATCTCGACGGCTTCAAGCCGATCAATGACCGCCTGGGGCATGATGCCGGGGACGTGATGCTGGTGACCGTGGCGCGGCGCCTGCGCGAGGGGGTGCGGGAGAGCGATGTGGTCGCCCGCGTGGGTGGCGACGAGTTCGTGCTGCTGCTGGAGAATGTCCGTGATCCCGATGCCGTCACCGGTGTCGGCCTCAAGCTGATCGAGCGCTTCGAGGAACCGGTGGAGGTGAACCGAGAAGCGGTGTACGTGGGCCTCAGCATGGGGGCGGCGCTCTATCCCGGGGACGGCGACGACGCGGAGACCCTGCTGCAGCGTGCCGACCGCGCCATGTATCTGGCCAAGGAAGAGGGTGGCAGCCGTATCGTGCTGTACCACGAGTGTCCCGAGGCGGCGGTGCGCGCAACCGATCTGGCGCTGCGCCGGCGGGGCGCCCTGGGGTGCGGGCTGGAGGACCCGTCCGCTCGCGACTGAACCGGTGCTATTGCCGCAGCCGGGCGGTGAAGGCCTCCTCGGCGAGGGGCTCGCTGAACAGGAACCCCTGAAAGCGCGTGCAGCCCAGCGCCAGTAGCTGGTCCCGCTGCTCGGCGTGTTCCACGCCCTCGGCGATCACGTCCAGCTCCATGTTGCGGGCGATGTCCACGATGTTCTCGATCAGGGTCCGGTCGCCACCGGCCAGCAGCCCCTGCACGAAGGACTTGTCGATCTTCAGTTCGTCCACCGGCAGGTCGCGCAGATAGGCCAGCGACGAGTACCCGGTGCCGAAGTCATCCAGCGCGATGCGCACGCCGAGGGTCTGCAGCGCGCCCAGCTTGGCGATCGCATCCGGCAGGTCGCGCAGCAGTCCGGATTCCGTGACCTCCAGGGTCACGGTGCGGGCGTCAACCCCGTGGTGGCGCAGGCGGGCCTGGAACTGGTCGACGAAATCGGGGCGCGAGAGTTGCCACGGTGACAGGTTCAGGGCCAGGCGCGGCGGGCGCAGCCCCGCCTGCTGCCACTGCGACAGGCGTTCCAGGGCATGGTCCAGGACCCAGTTGCCGATGCCATGGATCAGGCCGGTCTCCTCCGCGACCGGGATGAACAGGTCCGGCGCAACCGCACCCAGCTCCGGATGCCGCCAGCGCAGCAGGGCCTCGGCGCCGATCAGGCGTTCGGCGGCATCGAGCTGGGGCTGGTAGTGCAGGTCCAGCTGGCCGCGCTCCACCGCCTGGCGCAGACCGTCCTCGATCTGCAGGCGGGCATGGGCCTCGTCCTGCAGCGCATGGCGGTAGAACTGCACGCCGCCGCGCCCGGCCCGCTTGGCCTGGTACAGGGCGATATCGGCGTGGCGCAGGGCATCGGCCGAGCTCTCGCCGGCATCCGGATAGCATACGCAGCCCAGGCTGGCCCCGACCCCGAAGGTGCGCTCGCCGATCACGATGGGTCGCTGCAGGGCCTCGAGGATGCGTTCGGCGATGGCGTGCAGGTCGGACTCGAGTGCCTCGCGGGCCCCATCGCGGGGCGGCAGCACCACGGCGAACTCGTCGCCCCCCAGGCGGACGATCAGCGCGCCCTCCGGGGCATGGGCCCGCAGGCGTTCGGCGACGGCCCCCAGCACGGTGTCGCCCACCGCGTGACCGAGGGCATCGTTGATGGTCTTGAAGTGATCCAGGTCGATCAGGATCAGGCCACCGTGCAGGTCCCCCACGACGGCCTCCTCGATATGCCGGGTCAGGTCGTCGTGCAGGCGGGTACGGTTGGCCAGCCCGGTCAGGGCGTCGTGGTAGGCCAGCGCGTGGATGTGCTCCTCGGTATGCAGCCGCTCCAGTTCCGCGCCCGCGCGGTCGGCCATGATCCCGAGGATCTCCATCGCCTTGTCGACATCCTCGACCGGATGGCGGTTGACCATCGCGATATGCCCGAGCAGCGTCCCCTGGCTGTCCAGCAACGGGGCGCCGAGGTAGCTCTCGGCATCCATCTCCACCAGCATTGCATCCTCCGGGAAACGCTGCTGCACGTCGCAGGGATAGATACAGGTGCCGATCTCCAGCACGCGTTCGCAGGGTGTCTCGGCGAGGTCGTAGCGCAGGTTGTCGACGATCCGGCCTCGGGCGCACAGGGCGACGGTCTCGACGACGCCGGGGTGCTCCGGGTCTTCCATGCCGATCAGGGCATAGTCGGCATCGAACAGGTTGCTCAGCTTGAGCACCAGCTGCTGGAAGAACTCCTCGCGCGAGCGTGCCTGCAGGCCCTCGGCGATCAGGCGCAGGGCATCCTCGCTGCGGTGCGCGGCGGTCACATCCTCCTGCATCACGATGACGTCCTGCACCTCACCCTGCGTATCCTGCAACGGGTAGATACAGCCCCGTAGCCAGCGCTCCCCGGGCGGGCCGGCGGGGCCTTCCCCGGTCCCGGTGTCGGCAGGCGCCGGCGGGGTGTAGGCCAGCGGGCCGATCTCGCGGTAGTGCCCGCGCACGGCATCCGCGAGCGGTTCCAGGAGCTTCTGGTCGATCGGATCCGGGCGCTCGAGGACGTTCCCGCCCGGGCGGGAGGCGTCGCTGCCATGCATGCGTTCCCAGGCGGCATTGGTCTGGCGGATCTCGCCTTCCGGCGTGAGCACCTGGATGCCGATGGGGGACTGCTCGACCAGCGCGCGGAAGCGACTCTCGGAGTCGCGCAGGCGTTCGCCAGTCTCGCGGTTCAGCACCAGGCTCATCATCACCACCATCACCACGTAGCCGAACGGTGCGAGCTGCGGCATCTCCAGCACGCCGGCACGGGCGAGCACGCCCTGGATGGTGAACAGTACGAAGACCCCGATCCCGCCCAGCAGGAGCAGGGTGGTGGCCTGGCGGTGGCGGCGGTAATGCCAGATCAACGTGACCAGCGCGAAGCCGAACACCAGAAAGACCGCGAGGACGCCGAAGCCGAACCAGGGACTGATCGTGCCCACGGCCAGGGCCACGTTCTCGCCCCAGGGCAGCTCGAGGATGCGCAATTCTTCGATGTGGCGGTACTGCATGCTGTAGGGCTGCAGGGTGTTGACCACCCACGTGATGCCCAGCAGTACCAGCAGTCCGGTCATCAGGCCGCGTGCGGGCGTCCGCGTATGGGCCGCGACGAAGGCGGCGAACAGGACGTAGAACGGGGCCAGCAGGTAGATGTTGAGGGTAAGGGCGCGGGTGTAGGCCGCGACGCTGTCGGCCTGGTAGGTCTGGGCCGATCCGATGGCGACCACCACCATCAGGGCGCACATCGTGGCGAACAGGCGGTGCTCGGTGCGCCGCGCACTCTGGCGGCTGTGCAGCAGGTGGCTCAGACTGGCGTAGGCGGCCAGGCCGGCGGCCAGATAGAGCGACGGCACCAGGACCCCGTTCATCGATGTCCCTTTGCGGTTTCCGCGCGTCGTAACATCCCTTTACTCCCCTGCGGCGAAGCGAATCGGGCCCCGTCGGGTATTCGCGTGACATCGCCTACAGTACAAAAGACCGCAGGCCGCCGCCCCCATTCGGGGGGGCGGTGCATGGGGGCCGGCTAACGCTGTCTGCACGCCGGCCGGGGAGTGTCGCCCCGCGTTACAGGTAGGGAGTGAGGAGGCGGGCGGCTCCGTCGCGTAGCTGCGCGGGGAGCGGACGGGCGCGGACCTCGTCGAGGGTCAGGGGGTGCGACTGCGCGCGCAGGCCGTCGGCCCAGGTGGCCAGTTCGCCGCCCAGGCCGGCATCCAGGCATTCCAGATTGAACTCGAAATTCAGGCGCAGGCTGCGCGGATCCCAGTTGGCGGAGCCGACCAGGGCCCACTCGCGATCCACCAGCATCAGCTTGGCGTGATTGAAGGGCGGCGGGGTGAGCCACAGGCGGCAGCCGCGCTCCAGCAGCTCGCCCTGTTGCGGGCGGCTGGCCCATTCCACCAGCCGCAGGTTGCTCCGGGCCGGGATCAGGATGTCGACCCGCACGCCCCGCAGGGCGGCGGCCTTGAGCGCGCCGGTCAGCGCCACGTCCGGCAGGAAATACGGGGTGATGATGGTGACCTGCTCGCGGGCCTCGGCCAGGGCCGACTGCAGCGTGAAGTTCAGGACCTCGAAGTCCTCGTCCGGGCCGTCCGGCAGGCCGCGACAGGCGCGGGCCCCGGCCGGGTCAACGGTGTCCGGGAACCAGCGCGGGCCGTCCAGACGTTCCCCGGTGGCGAATTGCCAGTCCTCCGTGAACACCCGCTGCAGTTGCGTGCAGGCGGGGCCGCGCAGCTCGAAGTGGAGGTCGTGTATCGGGTGGGGGCCCGGATCGGCGTGGCTGTGGCCGCGGCGGATGTTCATGCCCCCGGTGAAGGCCTGGCGGCCGTCGATCACCAGCATCTTGCGGTGGTTGCGCAGGTTGAAGGCGGCCAGACTGCGTGGCAGGTGCACCGGCATGAAGGTGGTGGCCGGGATCCCCGCTCGGCGCAGCCGGCGCAGGGTGTTGCGGCGGCTGTAGCGGGCGCCGATGGCGTCGATCAGCACGCGCACCTGCACGCCACGGTCCTGGGCCTGCTGCAGGCGGTCCACGAAGCGTTCCCCGACCCGGTCGTAGTCGAAGATGTAGGTGGCCAGGGTGATGCTGTGACGGGCGCTGTCGATGGCGTCCAGCATGCGGGCATAGGTGCGGTCGCCGTCGAACAGCGGTTCGATCGCGTTGCCGCCGACCAGGCGGAAAGGGCTCAGTCGGTCGCCGGAGTGCAGCAGGCGTTGCCAGCGTTCCGGCGGCTCGCTCAGGGTGGCGCCCCCGGCGCTGGGGTCGGCGATCAGATAGCCCTCGCGCAGGGCGTGGGCGCGCCGGCGGATGCGGTTGACCCCGAACAGCCAGTACAGGACCGAGCCGCCCAGCGGCAGCAGCACGATCAGCCCGACCCAGGCGATGATGGTCCCGGTGTCGCGGCGCTGCAGCAGGGCGTGCACCACGCTGATCGCCGCGAGGGCAAACACGGCGATGGCAGCGATACTGGCGATCCAGCCTGTATCCAGCACGAATGGACTCCTCCGGGGCTTCTCCGCTTCCCGGTTCGGCGGTTTTCCCGTGACCCCGTGGAATGGCGGGCGCGTGCCCGCTACAGTACGCGGGCCCGGTCCGGGGTAAAAGCCCGCGCCACCCATCATTCGCGAGAGCGCCGATGAGCGATATCGAGACCCCCAGCCTGTTCGCCAACAGTGGCGAGCAGCTACCGCTGAAGGACTTCACCGAGAAGGCGTACCTGGACTACTCCATGTACGTGATCCTGGACCGTGCGCTGCCGCACATCGGCGACGGGCTCAAGCCCGTGCAGCGCCGCATCATCTATGCCATGAGCGAGCTGGGGCTCTCGGCCACCGCCAAGTACAAGAAGTCCGCGCGCACCGTCGGTGACGTGCTCGGCAAGTTCCATCCGCATGGCGACTCGGCGTGCTACGAGGCGATGGTGCTGATGGCGCAGCCCTTCTCCTACCGCTACCCGTTCGTCGACGGGCAGGGCAACTGGGGCTCGCCGGACGATCCCAAGTCCTTCGCCGCGATGCGCTATACCGAGTCGCGCCTCTCGCGCTATGCGCAGCTGCTGCTCTCGGAGCTGGGGCAGGGCACGGTGGACTGGGTGCCGAACTTCGACGGCGCGCTGGACGAGCCGAAGGTGCTGCCGGCCCGGCTTCCGAACGTGCTGCTGAACGGCGGTTCCGGGATCGCCGTGGGCATGGCCACCGATATCCCGCCGCACAACCTGCGCGAGGTGGCTGCGGCCTGCGTGCACCTGCTGGAGCACCCGAAGGCGACCGTCGCCG
This sequence comes from Thioalkalivibrio sp. ALE9, assembly GCF_000377445.1. NCBI lineage: Bacteria > Pseudomonadati > Pseudomonadota > Gammaproteobacteria > Chromatiales > Ectothiorhodospiraceae > Thioalkalivibrio > Thioalkalivibrio sp. ALE9. The sequence goes on along the minus strand of NZ_KB898132.1, from coordinate 36,673 downwards.
AGCTGTGCGAGCACCTGCCGGCGCCGGACTTTCCCACCGAGGCCGAGATCATTTCCCCGCCCGCGGAGCTGCGCAAGGTCTACGAGACCGGGCAGGGTTCGATCCGCGCGCGGGCGCGCTATGAACGCGAAGGCGACGACATCGTGGTCACCGCGCTGCCGCACCAGGTCTCCGGGGCCAAGCTGCTGGAACAGATCGCCAGCCAGATCCGCGCGAAGAAGCTGCCGATGGTCGAGGACCTGCGCGACGAGTCCGACCACGAGCACCCGACTCGCCTGGTGATTACCCCGCGCTCGAACCGCGTGGATGTCGAGGCGCTGATGGCGCACCTGTTCGCGACCACGGATCTGGAAAAGACCTACCGCGTGAACATGAACGTGATCGGCCTGGACGGCCGACCGCAGGTACGCGACCTGGCCGGGCTGCTGAGTGAATGGCTGAGCTTCCGCATCGAGACCGTGCGCCGGCGTCTGCAGTGGCGCCTGGAGAAGGTGCAGGCGCGGCTGCATGTGCTGGAAGGCCTGCTGATCGCCTATCTCAATATCGACGAGGTGATCGCGATCATCCGCGAGTACGACCAGCCCAAGCCGGAACTGATGAGCCGCTTTGGCCTGTCCGATATCCAGGCCGAGGCGATCCTGGAGCTGAAGCTGCGCCACCTGGCCAAGCTCGAGGAGATGAAAATCCGCGGTGAGCAGGACGAACTGGCCAAGGAGCGCGATCAGCTGGAGAAGACCCTGGGGTCCGAGCGCCGCCTGCGCACCCAGGTCCGCCGCGAAATCGAGAAGGACGCCGCGGACTACGGTGACGAGCGCCGCTCGCCGCTGGTCCAGCGCGCCGCCGCGCAGGCACTGGACGAATCCGCGCTGGTGCCCACCGAGCCGCTGACCATTGTGCTGTCGGAAAAGGGCTGGGCACGTGCGGCCAAGGGCCACGACGTGGATGCCCAGGGGCTCAGCTACAAGGCCGGGGATGCCTTCCAGGCCGCGGTCACCGGGCGCAGCAACCAGCCGGTCGCGTTCATCGACTCCACCGGCCGCACCTATACCATCCCCGCGCACACCCTGCCGTCCGCGCGCGGGCAGGGCGAGCCGCTGTCCGGCCGCGTGAACCCGCCGGAGGGCGCGCGCTTTGTCGGCATGGCCACTGGTGCGGAGGAAGACCGCTGGCTGCTGGGCTCGGATCACGGCTACGGCTTCGTCGCCAAACTGGGCGATTTGCTGGGCCGGCAGAAGGCGGGCAAGAATGTGCTCACCGTGCCCGCTGGGGCGGCTGTGCTGCAGCCGGCCCCGGTGCGCAACCCGCACGAGGACCACATCGCGGTCGTCACCACCCGCGGCTACCTGCTGCTGTTCCCGGCCACCGAGCTGCCGGAGCTGGCGCGTGGCAAGGGCAACAAGCTGATCGGTATCCCGTCCGCGGCCCTCAAGGACGGTTCCGAGCGGGTGCTCGACGTGGCCGTGCTGGGGCCGCAGGACATCCTGGTCGTGCACGCCGGCAAGCGCTTCAAGGCACTGGCCCCGGCCGAGTGGGCGGAGTACGTAGGCGAGCGCGCCCGGCGCGGGCGCCAGCTGCCACGCGGCTACCAGAACGCGGACCGCCTGGAAGTGCGCCCGGCCTGAACCCCGGCGCGCTCCGGTGGTCATTGATCGGGGTGCGCTTGAATTCGCGCGGCGCGCCCCGATGATTGCGACATCCCCGTAAATGGATTGATGGAGTACAGGAAAACTTCATGAAACGTGTTCTGCTGTTTCTGGCGACCAACTTCGCCATCCTGATCGTGCTCAGCATCACCCTGCGTATCCTGGGTGTGGAGAGCATCCTCGATGAACAGGGGGTCGATCTCGACCTGACCGCTTTGCTGATCTTCGCCGCCGTGTTCGGGTTCGGCGGGTCCTTCATCTCGCTGGCCATCTCCAAGTGGATGGCGAAGAAGACGATGAAGGTCCACGTGATCGACAAGCCGCGCAACGCCACCGAGCAGTGGTTGCTGGAGACGGTGCAGCGCCAGGCCAAGCAGGCCGGTATCGGCATGCCCGAGGTGGGAATCTACGATTCGCCCGACCCGAACGCCTTTGCCACCGGGATGAGCAAGAACAACGCCCTGGTGGCCGTAAGCACCGGACTGATGCAGAACATGGGGCAGGGCGAGGTCGAGGCCGTGCTGGGGCACGAGGTCGGTCACGTCGCCAACGGCGACATGGTGACGCTGGCCCTGATCCAGGGCGTGGTGAACACCTTCGTGATCTTCCTGTCGCGCGTGATCGGCCACTTCGTCGATCGGGTGATCTTCAAGAACGAGTCGGGTCACGGACCGGCCTTCTGGATTACCGCCATCGTGACCGAGATCATCCTCGCGATCCTGGCCTCCATCATCGTGTTCTGGTTCTCGCGTCAGCGCGAGTTCCGCGCCGACGAGGCGGGGGCCCGCTTTGCCGGGCGCGAGAAGATGATCGGCGCGCTGGAGTCGCTGGCCCGGGCCTCCGGGCGGCCGGTGGACATGCCGGACCAGATGGCGGCCTTCGGGATCCGTGGCGGCATGGCCCAGGGCCTGAAGAAGCTGTTCATGAGCCACCCGCCGATCGAACAGCGCATCGCCGCGCTGCGCGCCAACGGCTGAGAAGACGCCTGGCGCCGTGCGTACACGGGCCGCCCCTCGGGGCGGCCCGTTTCATTTGAGAGATGCTGCTCGGCGGGGCTCAGTAGTAGCGGCCGCGGCCGGGCTGCCCACCGGCGGCAAGGGCCGCGTCGCCGACGAAGGGGTTGCTGCGGCGTTCCTCGCCAAAGGTGGACTCGGGGCCGTGGCCGGGCACGAACCGGGTATCGTCGCCCAGCGGCCAGAGCTTGTCGGTGATCGAGGCAATCAGCTCGCGCCCGTTGCCGCGGGGGAAGTCGCTGCGGCCGATTGCCCCGTGGAACAGCACGTCGCCGACCAGGGCCAGGCCGCTCTCGGAGTCGTGGAAGACCACGTGCCCCGGGGTATGGCCGGGGCAGTGGAGCACCCGGAGTGTGGTCTGGCCCAGCGCGATGGTGTCGCCATCCTCCAGCCACTGGTCGGGCACCAGGGGCGCGGTCTCGGGGAAGCCGAAGATCTGCGCCTGCGCCGGGAGCTGGTCCAGCCAGAAGGCGTCGTCGCGATGCGGCCCGATCACCGGCACATTGGCACGGACGGCCAGTTCGGCGGTGGCCCCGACATGGTCCAGGTGGCCGTGGGTCAGGAGGATCTTCTCCAGGTGCACGCCGTGCTCGCGGGCGATCTGTTCGAGGGTCGCGGCATCCGCGCCGGGGTCGACCCAGGCCGCGGCCCCGGTGGCATCGCACCAGATCAGCGTGGCGTTCTGGGCAAGCGAGGTGACGGGGTGGCTCAGGTGACGAAGCATGATGCGGGATCCGTGAACGAAGTCGATTTTTGGTGCATCCCCGGCGGGTGGTTTTCATGCCCGGGAATAGATCGGGCGGACGTGCGTCTTACGGGGTATGCAGGTCTTCAAGGGTACGTGATATGACGAAACGGTGAAGGACGACCCCCTGCGTATTTCACCGGTTGACAAGAACATCGCCATATTAGAAGATTTGCATACGCTAATCGCTGTCCCCCCTGTCAGTGGTTAGTGGACTCCTCCATCCTCCTTTGGTGGTTTTCTTGGCGCGGGCTTCGACCCGCGCTTTTTTTTGCCTGTTATTCGCCTCCTGTTGCCGGGCGTGTCTACCATTGAGTCCGGCCCGTGCCGCGGATGGCCCGTCGATGATGACCCAACGCCCATGATCCGAAGCCTGAACAGCCTGCGCACCGCGGTGTTGTCCTTCGTGCTGCTGCCGCTGCTGCTGCTCATGGCCGCGGTGGTGGCGCTCGGCCTGCGCGAATTCCAGGTCCAGATGGAAAACCGCATGCAGGAGGATATCGAACTGGTAGCGCGTTCGATCCGGCTCCCGGTGTCGAGCGCCATGCTGCAGGACGACGTGTCCGGGGTGCAGCAGTCGCTGGATTCGCTGTTCCAGATCGAGGAGGTGTTCGGGGTCTACGTCTACGACGCGGAGGGCCGCATGGTCGCGGCCAGTGGGCCGCCCAGCCCGACCCTGCAACGCCGCGGCGAGGCCCGGGTCATCAGCGAGACCGGCAGTCTCGGGGCCTTCGGCGAGCACCAGGGGCGCGAGACCTTCTCCTTCTTCCTGCCGTTGTCCGATCCGGCCGGGCGGATCGTGGGCCTGCTGCAGGTGACCCGCGATGTGACCCCGTTCCGGGCCTTTGTCACCCAGCTGCAGTGGCAGGGCGGGTTGCTGATGCTGGCGGTCAGTGCGCTGTTCCTGCTGGTCGTACTGTTCGGCTACCACCGCGCCGTCGGCCGGCATGTGTCGCGCCTGATGGCCGCGATGCGCGCGATCGGCGATGGCCAGCGCGGCCTGCGGGCGCCGGAGGACGGGCCGGCCGAACTGCGCGGGCTGGCGGTCTCGATGAACCGCATGATGGAGCGCCGCGAGGCCTCGGAGGCGGAACTGGAGGCGCAGCGCCACGAGCAGGTGCGGCTCGAGGAAAAGCTGCGGCACTCGGAGAAGCTGGCGGCGATCGGCCAGCTCGCGGCCGGTGTGGCGCATGAGCTGGGGACACCGCTCGGGATTATCGCCGGGCGGGTGCAGCGGGCCATTCGCCGCCTGCCGGAGCCGGATCCTGCGCGCAAGGAGATGGAGGCGTTGCAGGCCGAACTCGAGCGGGTGGAGACCATCGTGCGGCAGTTGCTGGACTTTGCCCGTCGCAATCCCCTGCAGGAACGCCCCCTGGACCTCGCGCAACTGGTCGGCGACCTGGTCGAGCGGGTGCGCGCGCGGCACGCGCCCGACGCGATCCGGTTCCAGGTGGACGGGGAGGCGCTGGTCGTCGCGGCCGATCGTCTGCGCCTCGGACAGGCGCTGGAGAACCTGCTGGAGAACGCGGCCCAGGCGGCCGCCGGTGAGGTGCGGGTCCACTGGCGGGCGGAGGCCGACCGGGTAACCCTGGTGGTGGCCGATGACGGTCCGACCGCCGGGCGCGGGATCGACGACGAACAGGCGGCGCGCCTGTTCGAGCCCTTCTTCACCACCAAACCCACGGGCGAGGGAACCGGACTGGGGCTGGCTGTTGTCCAGGTGGCACTGGAAGATCATCGCGGCACGGTCGCGCTGGATCGCAGCGTGCCCGGAGAGACCCGCTTTGTCGTGCATCTGCCGCTGGCCACTGACGAACCGCAGGAGACGCGCCTATGAGCGCCGCGCCACAAACACTCGCCGCGCCCCCGGAATCGGTCCTTGTCGTCGAAGACGACCGCGGACATCGCGAATTGCTGCACGAGGAGCTGGCCGAGGCCGGCTACGCGGTCACCGCGGTAGGCAGCGCCGAGGACGCCGCGCGGGCACTGGCACAGCAGGCCTTCAGTCTGGTGGTCAGTGACCTGCGTCTGCCGGGCGCCGACGGGTTTCAGGTGCTCGAGGACGCGCGCGCCCGGGTGCCGGCGCCGGGCTTCATCATGCTGACGGGCTTCGGGACCATCGACCAGGCCGTGGCCGCACTGAAGGCGGGGGCGGACGACTTTCTGACCAAGCCGGTGGACCTCGATCATCTGCGCCTGGCTGCGGACCGGGTAACCGAGGCGCGTCGCCTGAAGGACGAGGTGCGGCGCTATCGCGAGGTGCTCGCCCGGGCCGACGGGTTTCATGGCATGCAGGGACACAGTCCGGCCATGCTGCAGATGTTCGACCTGATCCGGCGGATCGCGGCCGCCGACGGCAGCGTCCTGATTACCGGCGAGTCCGGGACCGGCAAGGAACTCGTGGCGCGGGCGCTGCACGCGGAAAGTGACCGGGCGCACGGGCCGTTCGTCGCGCTCAACTGCGCCGGCATCCCCGAGGCCCTGCTGGAGTCGGAGCTGCTGGGGCATGTAGCGGGTGCCTTCAGTGGGGCCAAGGGTGCCCGTCGAGGACTGTTCACCGAGGCACATGGGGGAACCCTGTTCCTGGACGAGATCGCCGAGATGCCGGTGGCGATGCAAAGCAAGCTGCTGCGCCTGCTGCAGGACGGACGGGTGCGCCCGGTGGGCGCCAACGAGGAGATCGAGACGGATGTGCGTATCGTCGCGGCCACCCACCAGGACCTGCAGGCGCACATGGCCGACGGCCGTTTCCGCGAGGATCTCTACTATCGCCTGGAGACCTTCCGCATCGAGATCCCGCCGCTGCGAGAACGCGGTGACGATATCGAGTACCTGGCCCTGCAGTTCCTGCGCCAGCAAGCCCTGGCCCGAGGCCTGCCCGAGCGGCGTCTCAGCCCGGAGGCCCTGCGCGCGCTGGTGCGCTACCCCTTCCCCGGGAACGTACGCGAACTGGCCAGCCTCATCGAGCGCGCCGCCACCCTGGCCACGGGCGAGGTGATCGAGACCCGGGACCTGCCGGAACGCGTGTTCGCGATCGGCGGCGAAGATGCGGGTGTGGCCGCCGGTGGTGCCGGCGCAGAGGTGTTACCCGTAGCGGGAGTCGGCGACGACACCCAATGGCCGACGCTGGAAGAGCGCGAGCGCGACTACATTCAGCGGGTCCTGGAGCACGTGGGCGGCAACAAGCAGCGGGCCGCGCGCATCCTCGGCATCGGACGCAAGACGCTCTACCGCAAGCTCGGCGAATCCGACCCGTCGTGACATCCTGACCCGGGTCGAGCTGACCCATGTGTCATTATGACCCATTCACAATCCCGCCGTCGGCGGACGCCCTGTCAGCTGATTCCGTCCTAAGCATCTGATTATTATAGAATGTCTCCCCGGTTGCCATTGTTGGCACGATGCCTGCTCCTCTTCGGGCAGCAATCGGAGAAGCGCAGCCCGCACGGGCTCATTCCTCCTCACACGGTTGCGGCGCGGCTGGACCGGGGGCGCCTCGAGCGGGTCCCGGTCGGCCGCGAGATCCGATCGAACCAAAGGAAAAGGAGCAACATGATGAATATGCGCAAGACGATCCTCGCAATGGCCCTGACCTCCCTGTTTGCCGTGGGTGGCGCGGCCTCCGCGCAGTATGGTGGTGCCGAAGGCGGCGCCGGCGGTGGCGACATGGGCGGCGCCCAGGGTGGCCAGCCCCCGGCCCAGGAAGGCGGTGCCGGCGCCGGCGGCGGTGCCCAGGGCGGCCAGCCGCCGCAGGGTGGCGCCCAGGGTGGCGCGGCCCAGGGCGGAGCCCCGATGCAGGAAGCCCCCGAGGTGGACCTGAGCGAAGAGGACATCGACACCTTCGTGACCGCCTTCGTCGCGGTGCAGGAAGTGCGCGAGGACTTCGCTGACCGCCTGCAGAACGCCGAGGACGAGACCGAGGCGCAGTCCATGCAGCAGGAAGCTCAGGACGAAATGGTCAGCGCCGTGGAAGATGCGGGCATGAGCGTCGAGGAATACAACGAAGTCGCCATGGCCCTGCAGAACGACCCCGAGCTGATGCAGGAAGTGCAGGAGCGCGCCGAAGCTCAGCTGTAAACGGGTTGTGTGCCGCCCCGGGCCTTGCGCCCGGGGCCTGCAAGGGGGGCCGCCCTTCGGGGCGGCCCCTTTATTATGTGCGGAGGGCGCTCGCGCAGGCCCCGGCCCGCCACGTCGCCTCCGGTGGACGTCGAGCGCGGCCCGTCTCGCGAATTGTCCCTTTTGCTTGAATCGGGTGAAGGGAAGCGTTATTCTTGCGCGCTTTCTGAATCGCCCCGACCTCGGAGCATCGAACATCATGAGTACCATCAGCGCCAAGCCGGCCGAAGTCGAACGCGACTGGTTTCTCGTCGACGCCGACGGCAAGACCCTCGGCCGACTCGCCACGGAGATCGCACGCCGTCTGCGCGGGAAGCACAAGCCCGTGTACACGCCGCATGTCGATACCGGCGACTACATCGTCGTGATCAACGCGGAGAAGATTCGCGTCTCCGGCAACAAGGCCATGGACAAGAAGTACTTCCACCACACCGGTTATCCGGGTGGCATCAAGGAAGCCAACTTCACCCAGATGATCGAGCGTCATCCGGAGAAGGTGCTGGAGCTTGCCGTGAAGGGCATGCTGCCGCGCAACCCGCTTGGCCGGGCCATGTTCAAGAAGCTCAAGGTCTACGCCGGCACCGAACACCGGCATACGGCCCAGCAGCCGCAGCCGCTCGAAGTCTGAGCCGCCAGAATCAGCAAGGGAATCGATCCGAATGGCTACCAATCAGTATTACGGCACCGGCCGCCGCAAGACCGCCGCTGCGCGCGTCTTCCTGCGCCCGGGTACGGGCAACATCACGGTTAACCAGAAGCCGCTGGACGAGTTCTTCGGCCGCCAGACCTCGCGCATGGTCGTGCGCCAGCCGCTGGAGGCGACCGAGTCCACCGAAAACTTCGACGTGATCGCAACCGTCGAGGGCGGTGGTGGTAACGGCCAGGCCGGTGCGATCCGCCTGGGCATTGCCCGCGCCCTGGTGCAGTACAACGAAGAGCTGCGCTCGCCGCTGCGTCGTGGTGGTCATCTGACCCGCGATGCCCGCGAGGTGGAGCGGAAGAAGATCGGCCTGCGCAAGGCCCGTCGTGCAACCCAGTACTCGAAGCGTTAAAATTCGGCTCGAGTTTCTGCGGGACGCACGCGATCCGGTTTACTGGGGGATCGTCTAGCGGTAGGACTACGGACTCTGACTCCGTCAACCCAGGTTCGAATCCTGGTCCCCCAGCCATCCATAGAAAAGGGCCCCCTCGTGGGGCCCTTTTCTATGGATATATGAGCGAGCCCAGGGTTCGAACCTGGAAGGTTCGGCGAAGCGCAGCGGAGCACTGCACGCGCGCCGCGCGTGCAGCCCCGAAGGGGTGAGGCGGCGTAGCCGCCGAATCATCCTGGTCCCCCAGCCATCCATGCGAGCGCGCCCCTCGACGGGGTGCGCTCGCATGTCGCATGAGCGGGCAGTCTTCCGGTTCATGCCAACCCGGGCCCGTCCGATTGGGCCGGTGGATGCCGATCTCCCGCCAGGTCTTGTCGATACTGCAGGGGCGGCTTGCGGTCCGCGTCCTGCCCTCGTTCGTCATCGATCCGCGGCCCCGCATCAGCCCCTTCCTCGACCGTGTCCCCGACTCCGCTACAATCCCCTGACCGGGAACGGGAAATGCAGGGAATTCTGGCGCGCTTTTCCCGTCCAATGCTGCAGAGCCCGGAGCCACCGGGCCGAATGGACCCGAATACCGAAGAGAAGAGGAGTGGAGCAAAGATGTCGGTACCCGATAACCCCTACGAGCCCGTGACCGTCGATACCACCGCCCACGAAGTGGAGGGCGCGGACACCTGGTACATGATCGGGATCTCCGGCATCCCGGACCCCGACAACCAGGGGCACACATCGAACGCCGGATTCGTTGTGACCGACGAAGGGGTGGTGGTCTACGACGCCCTGGGGACCCCGCCGCTGGGCTTCGAGATGATCCGCCGGATCCGTGAGGTGACCGACCAGCCGATCAAGTACGTGATCGCCGGGCATTACCATGCGGACCACATCTACGGCCTGCAGGCGTTCGCCGACCATACCGACGCGAAGATCATCGGTCAGGCACGGGCACGCGACTACCTCGGCGGGCCAGGCGCGGTGGCGCGACTGGAACAGCGTCGCGGGGTGCTGACGCCATGGGTGGACGAGGACACGCAGATCATCCCGCCGGACGAGTTCTTCGATGACGAGTACACCATCCGTCTTGGCGGCAAGACCTTTCGCTGCGTGCACGCCGGCCCGGCCCATTCACCCGACGACATCATCATGGTGGTGGAGGAGACGGGCGTGGTGTTTGCCGGTGACATCGTCTTTGACGGCCGTATCCCGTTTCTGGGGGACGACGCGCTGGATTCGGAGAACTGGGTCAATCGTCTGGAAGAACTGATGGAGATGGACCTGAAATTCCTGGTCCCGGGGCATGGCGAGGCCACCGATCAGGCAAGCCGAGCGGTGAAGTTTACGCGTGACTACCTGGTGAAGCTGCGCGAGCACATGGGCGCGGCCGTGGAGAACATGGAGACCTTCGACGAGGCCTACGCGGCCATGGACTGGAGCGACTACGAGGATCTCCCGGCCTTCGAGCAGACCAACCGCAGCAATGCCAACGCGGTCTATCTCGAGATGGAAGAAAAACTGTTCTGAACGCGCCGGCGTTCGGCAAGGGAGTCGCTGCATGACGCTGCATATTGACCCGAGCCTGCTGATGGCCATCCTGTCGCTGGTGGCGGGGATTCTGATCCTGATCCGTCCCCGGCTCCTCAATTACATCGTCGCGATCTACCTGATCGTGATCGGGGTGCTGGGGCTCCTGGCCCACTGGTAGGGCACACTGCGGGACCGCCTGGGCCGCGAGCCCGGGTGGTTCCCGGGGGATAGTTTGGTGCCCAAAAGCATGGACCAACAGTGCGACTTCATGCGCAGGGCGCGCGGACCCGTTACTCTTTGGCCTCACTTTGATCGGGGGGCCACGCCTCAATGACCGCCGAACGCGTTCGAGAAATACCCTATAACTACACCTCCTTCTCCGACCGCGAAATCGTCATCCGTTTCCTGGGGTCCGATACCTGGGATCTCCTCAACGAGCTGCGTGGGGAGCGTCGGACGGGCGTGTCCGCGCGCATGCTGTTCGAGGTCCTGGGGGACATGTGGGTGGTCACCCGCAACCCGTATATCCAGGACGACCTGCTGGAGGACAAGAAGCGCCGCAAGGCGCTGATCGACGCCATGCAGCATCGCCTGGACCAGATCACGGCCCGGGCCGATGGCAACGAAAAGGCATTGAAGCTGGCCCAGCGCTCCCAGGCGGCGGTATCCGCCTTTGCCAAGGAATTCACCGACACCGCGGCGCTGCGCGACCAGGTGCGCAAGCGCATGAAGGGCCTCACGCACAAGGACAATATCCAGTTCGGCGGGCTGGCGCGGGTGTCCCACGTGACCGACGCGACCGACTGGCGCGTGGAACTGCCGTTCGTGGTGCTGACCCCTGATTCAGAGGAAGAGATGGGGCCGCTGGTCGCGGCCTGCATCGAGCTGGGCCTGACGGTGATCCCGCGCGGTGGCGGCACTGGCTACACCGGCAGCGCGGTCCCGCTGTCCAAGCGTTCCGCGGTGATCAACACCGAAAAGCTGGAGGGCCTCGGCGAGGTCAAGCGGCGACCGTTGCCGGGCGTGGAGCACGACGTGCCGGTGGTGCGCGTGGAGGCCGGCGTGGTCACCAAGCGCGTCTCCGAACTGGCCGATCGCAATGGCCTGGTGTTCGCGGTCGATCCGACCTCGCAGGATGCCTCGACCATCGGCGGCAACGTGGCGATGAACGCCGGTGGCAAGAAGGCCGTGCTGTGGGGTACCGCGCTGGACAACCTGGCGGCCTGGACGATGGTCACGCCCGAGGCGGAGTGGATGTACATCGAGCGCCTCGATCACAACCTGGGCAAGATCCACGACGCCGAGACGGTGCGCTTCCGCGTGACGCGCTATCAGCCGGATGGCAAGACCCCGAAGGGCGAGCCCGAGATCCTCGAGATGCCGGGGCAGCGCTTCCGCAAGCTGGGCCTGGGCAAGGACGTGACCGACAAGGCCCTGATGGGCGTGCCGGGCATCCAGAAGGAAGGCTGTGACGGCCTGATCACCTCGGCCGAGTTCATCCTGCACCGCATGCCCGACAACATCCGCACCGTGTGTCTCGAGTTCTACGGGACCGACCTGCACCAGGCCGTCCCGGCGATTGTCGAGATCAAGGACGCGGTGGATGCCGAGGACGACGTCCTGCTGGCCGGCCTCGAGCACCTGGACGAGCGCTATGTACGCGCGGTCAAGTACACGCCGAAAGGCGCGCGCGGCGACCTGCCGAAGATGGTGCTGGTCGCCGATATCGTCTCCGACGACGAGGATGCGCTGGGTCGGCTGGCCGCCCAGATGGTGCGCGCGGCCAATGCCCGAAACGGCGAGGGCTTCATTGCGGTCAGCCCCGAGGCGCGCAAGCGCTTCTGGGCGGATCGCGCCCGCACCGCGGCGATCGCCCACCACACCAACGCCTTCAAGATCAACGAGGATGTGGTGATCCCGCTGGAGCGTCTGGCGGAGTACACCGAGGGGATCGAATCCCTGAACGTGCGCGAGTCGCTGAAGAACAAGCTGACCATGGTCGACGAGGTGCTGGAGTGCATGCGCGGCGACCATCCCGAACTGCGCGAGCTGCTGGAGGACACCGGCGGCGAGGGTCAGCAGTGGTTCGAGTCCAAGCGCGAGCGCGCCGTGGAGGTCCTGGAGGCGGTGAAGAAGCGCTGGGAGGCGATCTCGGAGAACTTCTTCACGCTCGCGTCGGAGTGCGACGAGCTGCTCGACGAGTCGGCCCGCGCTGACCGTCGCGACCACGACAAGCTGATGAACCTGCTGCTGCGGCGCAGCCTGCGGATCTCCTACCGCGCCGAGGTCGAGCGCCCGCTGTTCGAGATCTTCGGTGGCCACCAGCTGGAGCCGGTGCGCAAGCGCCTGGCGGCGATCCATGACCGCGTGCTGACCAGCCGGCTATTCATCGCCCTGCACATGCATGCGGGCGACGGCAACGTGCACACCAACATCCCGGTCAACTCCAACGACTACCAGATGATGCACCAGGCCGAGCGTCTGGTGGACGACGTGATGCGCCTGGCGCGCGAGCTGAACGGGGTGATCTCCGGCGAGCACGGCATCGGCCTGACCAAGATGCAGTACCTGGAACCCGAGCGCATCGAGTCGTTCGCGAAGTACAAGAAGCAGGTCGACCCGAACGGCGTGTTCAACGCCGGCAAGCTGCTCGAGGGCTCCGGGCTGTCCAATGCCTACACCCCTTCGCTGCGTCTGGTGAAGCAGGAGGCGCTGATCCTGGAGCAGAGCGAATTGGGCGATCTCAACGACGAGATCAAGGACTGCCTGCGCTGCGGCAAGTGCAAGCCGGAGTGCAATACGCATGTCCCGCGCGCCAATCTGCTCTACTCGCCGCGGAACAAGATCCTGGCCACCGGACTGATCGTCGAGGCCTTCCTCTACGAGGAGCAGACCCGGCGCGGGCTGTCGCTCAATCACTTCGAGGAGATGAACGACGTCGCGGATCACTGCACGATCTGCCACAAGTGCCTGAACCCGTGCCCGGTCGACATCGACTTTGGCGACGTGACCATGCACATGCGTTCGATCCTCAACAAGAAGGGCAAGCGCAAGGCGACGCCGGCCACGATGATGTCCATGGCCTTCCTCAACGCGAAGGATCCGGCCACCATCAAGGGCATCCGCAAGGGCGCGATCCAGATGGGCTATGCCGCCCAGCGTCTGGGGCACTTCGCGTTCAAGAAGCTGAACCTGACCGGCGAGGGCAAGACCCCGCGCTCGACCACCGGCAAGGCGCCGGTGCACGAGCAGGTGGTGCACTTCGTGAAGAAGCCGATGCCCGCCGGCCTGCCGAGCCAGACCACGCGGCAGATGCTGGGGCTGGAGGATTCGCGCTACGTGCCGATCCTGCGCGACCCGGTGAAGACCGATCTGGATTCGGATGCGGTGTTCTACTTCCCCGGCTGCGGCTCCGAGCGCCTGTTCAGCCAGGTGGGGCTGGCGACGCTGGCCATGCTCTACGACGTCGGTGCGCAGACCGTGCTGCCCCCGGGCTACCTGTGCTGCGGGTATCCGCAGAACGCCGGCGGCGACTTCGAGAAGGGCCAGCAGATCAGTACCGAGAATCGCGTGCTGTTCCACCGGCTGGCGACCACGCTCAACTACCTCGACATCAAGACCGTCGTGGTGTCCTGCGGGACCTGCATGGATCAGCTGCTGAAGTACGAGTTCGAGCGGATCTTCCCGGGCTGCCGCCTGCTCGACATCCACGAATACCTGATGGAGAAGGGCGTGAAGCTCGAGGGGCTCAAGGGCGTGCAGTACATGTACCACGACCCCTGCCACTCGCCGATGAAGTCGCACAAGCCGACCGACGTCGCCTCCAAACTGATGGGACAGGACGTCCTGAAGTCGGATCGTTGCTGCGGCGAGGCCGGCACGTTCGCGGTGAGTCGCCCGGATATTGCCACCCAGGTGCGCTTCCGCAAGCAGGAAGAGCTGCACAAGGGCATCAAGGAGCTGACCGGCGAGGAGAAGGCAGAGAACGGCAACGTGAAGATGCTGACCTCCTGCCCGGCCTGCCAGCAGGGGCTGTCGCGCTATCGCGAGGACACCGGGCTGGATACCGACTACATCGTGGTCGAGATGGCCAACCGCCTGATGGGCGACGGCTGGCAGAAGAACTTCATCGACCGCGCGCGAGAGGGCGGGATTGAGAAGGTGCTGCTGTAGTTTCCGTTGCACACAAAGGGTGCGGGTTGGCTACAATCGGGCGAGGCGAGCGGCCGGGCCGGGGAATAAAGCCCCGTCTCGCCGCGTCGCCCAACGGGCGTCGAATACGCCCCAACAGGGCCGCGGCAGTGCGTGCGGCATGTTCACCCGTCCATGCAAGGGAGTTCGCATGACCTTTCGCTCTTTGAGTCCCCGCCTTGCCGTCATGGCCCTCTGTGTCGGGCTGGCCGGTGCCCCTGTCGTGGCCAGTGCCCAGGCCTTTGTCGAGTTCCCCGGACGCAGCCTGTACGAGCGCTTTGGTGTGGATGCCGTGGACCTGTTCGATCTGCGCGGTCAGCTGTCGCGTTCCACGGTGATCGACGTCCGCCCGCGCCTGGAATACGACATCCTGCACATCGAGGGGGCGCATCACGTCCCGCTCGGGGCCCCGGATTTCGAGGACCAGGTCCGTGCACTGGAGGAGCAGCACGGTGGCCCGCTGGTGTTCTACTGCAACGGTCGTGAGAGCTATCTGTCGTATCGCGCCGCGGCGCGTGCCAACTCCGCGGGGCTGGGCCCGACCCAGGCGTATGATGCCGGCGTCAAGGACTGGGCGGAACGCTATCCCGGACTGGCACTCCTGCGCGGTGAGCCCATCGAGGACCCCGAGACGCAGTTGATTGCCGACGACGCCTTCGAGGCGCGTCTGCTGGAGGCCGACACCTTTGCCCGTCGCGTCCGCGAGAACGACGATGCCGTGGTGGTGGATGTGCGTGGCAACGAGGAACGCGACGAGATTTCGCTGTTCGCCGGGCGCGAGATCTCCGCGCCGCTGGAGAATATCGACACGCTCAATCGGATCGTCGACCAGGCCCGCCGGGACGGTGCCCCGCTGCTGATCTTCGACCAGAACGGGCAGCAGGTGCGCTGGCTGCAGTATCACCTGGAGGAGCGGGGGGTCGAGGACTACCGCTTCCTCGAGGGCGGCCTGCAGCGCTTCTACGACGAGGTGATGGCGCGCTAGGCGAGGCCCGGAGCGTTTCCTGCATCCGCGTTTTTCGCACTGAAAAAGGGCCGGGATCATGCGATCCCGGCCCTTTTGCTTGACAGCGCGTGCGCTGGCGGCGGGTCAGCGCCGGAAAAGCGCCAGCAGGATCGAGATCACCACGCTGACGATGATCATGGTGGTGATCGGGAAATAGAACCGGCTGTTTTCCCCCTCGATCACGATATCCCCGGGCAAGCGGCCCCAGGGGATTTTGCCCAGCCAGGGCCAGAGCAGGCCGATCACCACGATCAACCCGCCGATGACGATCAGCCACTTGCCCGTGTCGGTCATGGCGGTCGCCCCGACCGATTACTTGGCGGTCATCTCCTCGACGCCCGTGGACGAACCCACCAGCATCACGTCCGCCGGCCGCCGAGCGAACAGGCCGTTGGTCACGACACCGGCGATGTGGTCCAGCTCGGACTCCAGCTCCACCGGGTTCATGATGCGCAGGTTGTGCACGTCGAGGATCACGTTGCCGTTGTCGGTCTTGAAGCCCTCGCGCAGCTCCGGGTTGCCGCCCAGCTTCGACAGGGCGCGGGCGACATGGCTGCGGGCCATCGGGATCACCTCGACCGGCAGCGGGTAGGCGCCCAGGTAGTCCACGACCTTGGTCTCGTCGACCACGCAGACGAAGGTCTTCGATGCGGCCGCGACGATCTTCTCGCGGGTCAGGGCCCCGCCCCCGCCCTTGGTCAGGTGCAGGTGCCGGGTGGCCTCGTCGGCGCCGTCCACGTAGATCGGCAGCGGGCCGGCGGAGTTCAGGTCCAGCACCTCGATGCCATGTCCGCGCAGGCGCTCGGCGCTGGCCTCGCTGGAGGCGACGGCCCCGTCGATCTTGCCCTTGATGCCCGCCAGGGCGTCGATGAAGTAGTTCGCGGTAGACCCGGTACCCACACCCACGATCCAGCCGCTCTCGATCCGTTCCAGCGCCGCCTCGGCCACGGCCTTCTTCATTTCGTCCTGATTCATCAACATCTCTCGCATGTACGATCCATAACCCATTGAGGATACCGACTGCTCCGGCCCCGGGACAAGCGGAACCGTGAACCGCTCGCATGCTATGGTTTCGCCATGCAAATCCCCTATCTCGAGAAGATCCTGACGGCGCGCGTCTACGACGTGGCCCGAGAGACACCCCTGGACTCGATGCCGACCCTGTCGCAGCGCCTGGGCTCGACGCTCTGGCTCAAGCGCGAGGACCTGCAGCCGGTGTTCTCGTTCAAGCTGCGCGGCGCCTACAACAAGATCGCCCAGTTGACCCCGGAACAGCGCGCCAAGGGCGTGGTGGCGGCCTCCGCGGGCAATCATGCCCAGGGGGTCGCGCTGGGGGCGAACCACCTCGGCATCAAGGCCGTGATCGTGATGCCGGTGACCACGCCCTCGATCAAGATCGCCGCGGTGCGTCGTTTCGGCGGCAAGGCCGTACTCCACGGGGATTCCTTCGACGAGGCCGCCGCCCACGCCCGCGAGCTGGAAGCCAAGCACGGCTACACTTTCATCCATCCGTTCGACGACCCCGACGTGATTGCCGGGCAGGGCACGGTGGCCATGGAGCTGCTGCGTCAGCATCCGGGCGAACTCGATGCTGTGTTCGTCTGTATCGGAGGCGGGGGGCTCGCCGCTGGCATGGCGGCCTATATCAAGCGCCTGCGCCCGGAGATCAAGGTCATCGGTGTGGAGCCGGACGACGCGCCCTCGATGTACAAGGCGCTGCAGCAGAACCGCCGGGTCAACCTCAAGCAGGTCGGTATCTTTGCCGACGGCGCGGCGGTGCGCCAGGTCGGCAAGGAGACCTTCCGCCTGTGCCGCGATCTTGTCGACGAGGTCCTGCTGGTGGATACCGACTCCATCTGTGCGGCCATCAAGGATGTCTTCGACGATACCCGCGTGGTCGCCGAGCCGGCCGGTGCCCTGGCGGTGGCCGGGATGAAACAGTACCTCCAGCGCGAGGGCGTGCAGGGCGGAAACTTCGCTGCGGTCTTAAGCGGCGCCAACATCAATTTCGACCGGCTGCGCCATGTGGCCGAACGCGCCGAGATCGGCGAGCATCGCGAGGCCCTGTTCGCGGTCACCATCCCGGAGCGCCCGGGGAGTTTCCGCCAGTTTTGCCAGGCTATCGGCAAGCGCGGGATCACCGAGTTCAACTACCGCTATGCTGACGACGAGCACGCGCAGGTGTTCGCCGGGATCAAGCTGGAGGGCGGTGATCGCGAGCGCCGGGAGATCCTGGAGGCCCTGGAGGGGGCGGGGTACGAGGTGCTCGATATGACCGAGAACGAGGTCGCCAAGCTGCACCTGCGGCATATGGTCGGCGGCCACGGGGGCGAGGTCCGCAATGAGCGGATCTATCGCTTCGAGTTTCCGGAGCGACCCGGGGCGTTGCTCAATTTCCTGACGCATATGGGGCAGACCTGGAATATCAGCCTGTTCCATTACCGCAATCATGGGGCGGCCTACGGGCGTGTGCTGGTCGGTATGCAGATCCCGTCCGAGGATCGGGCCCGGTTCCGCGAGTTCCTGAAGGAGGTTGGGTATCCGTGGCACGAGGAGACCAGCAACCCGGCCTACTCCCTCTTCCTTCGCTGACTGCATCTCACCAGGCGCTTGTTCGTCAGCGCAGCCAGGTCCTTCGTCTGGCCGCCTGCCTTGCTGTGGCTGGTCCTGGTTCGTCCTCCGGTGTTTACGGTGCCTTCGGTCCGCAACCTGCCGATTTTTGGCTAGGCCTGGTTCAGCATCCGGTGTTTACGCGCCTTCGGTCCACGTACTGCCGTGCGCTGACTCGCCAGCGCGCCGCGAGGTACTTCTTTGCTCGTGCAAAGAAGTACCCAAGAAACACGCCCGACTGCCGCGACCCCGGCCCGCTGCGCGGGCCGGGGTTTCCCTCGCTCCGAGGGTTTTCGCGGGCGGCGCTGAACTCGCTGCGCCTGCGGCTCCGCTCAGACATCCAGCGCCTTGTCTCCCGCGAAAACCCTCTCCACTCGGCGCGACGACAACGGGGGGTCAAGGTCAAGACAACGGCGGTCCACAGGTTCGTGGTAATGGATCAAGGCTGGGTCTTCCGGCATCTGGGCACGCTCGGCCTTGGGCCGTTGCGTGCCGCGCCCGCGGCGCGGGCGCCGGAGGCTTTCGGATGGCAATACCTATTGTTGTGTCGTGGGGCTGGAATACCTTCTGTCTTGACCTTCCCCTCCCGTATGGAGCCCCTCGCGGAGGGCGTGATGGGCCGGGAGAAGGCGCTGGATGTCTGAGCGGAGCCGAAGGCGCAGCGAGTTCAGCGCCGCCGGCCCAGCACGCCCGGAGCGAGGTTCCCGGGCGAAATCCGGGTGCCCTTCTTTGGGTCCTTTCTTGGGCAAGCAAGAAAGGACCTCGCGGCGCGCTGGCGAGTCAGCGCCGGGCAGTATGCGGGCCAAAAGCACCGTAAACACCAGAGGACGAACCAGGACCAGCCACAACAAGGCAGGCGGCTGGATGACTGCGGCGAGTGCTGGGAATGCGGTGTGCGGTAGCGGGCGGGTCAGGCGGGGCAGGGCGTCTGCCAGGTGGTGACGCGGGCCGGGTCGCCGTCGGTGTGATCGAGGCGGGCAAGCGTCATGCAGTTGCCCCAGACGCAGCCACTGTCCAGCGCCAGCCAGTCCGCTCCCACCCGGTGGCCCAGCGCGGCCCAGTGTCCGAACACGATCGGGTGCCCGGCGGCGGCTCGTTCCGGCATCCGGAACCAGGGCCGGAGATCAGAGGGCGCTTCCTCGGGCGGGCCATTGCCGGCGAACTCCAGGTCGCCGTCCGCGGTGAGATAGCGCATGCGGGTACAGGCATTGATGGTGTAGCGCAGGCGCTCGTATCCGTCGAGATCCGGGCTCCAGTGGCTGGGTTCGTCGCCGTACATGACCTCGAACAGTGCGTGGCGTCGTGCCGGGTCGCGCAGCTCGGCCTCCACGCGCCGGGTCTCGCGCGCGGCCGTGTCCGGGTCCCAGGCGGGCGGGAGTCCGGCATGCACCAGGGTCCAGCCGCTGGCGGTGTCGCGGTGCAGCAACGGGCGCTGGGCCAGCCAGTCGAGCAGGTCCGCGGCATCCGGGGCATCCAGCACCGGGCGCAGGGTGTCCTTGCCACCGGGCGTGCGGACGCCCTGTGCGGTGGCGAGCAGGTGGAGGTCGTGGTTGCCGAGGACCGTCGTGGCAGCATCGCCCAGGTCCATGACCCGGCGCAGGCAGCCCAGCGAGTCCGGGCCGCGGTTGACCAGGTCGCCGACCAGCCACAGGTGGTCCTCCGCCGGATCGAACCGCACCTGTTCCAGGAGTCGATCCAGCGGGTCCAGACAGCCCTGGAGATCCCCAACGGCGTACAGCGCCATCGTTCCGCCCGGCCTAGTGCAGGGTGCGCGGGACGGAGAGGGTGAACGGCGGGATCGGCGCGTCGAAGGTGTTGCCGCGTTCGTCGCGCATGCCGTAGGAGCCCTCCATGGTGCCGACCGGGGTCTCGATGACCGTGCCGCTGGTGTATTCGAAGCTGTCGCCGGGCGCGATGCTCGGCTGTTCGCCGACCACCCCCTCGCCACGGACCTCCTGCGTCTGGTCGCGGCCGTCGCGGATGATCCAGTGGCGGTTGAGCAGTTGCACGGTCAGCGCGCCGGCGTTGCGAATGACCACGTGATAGGCGAACACGTAGCGGTCGTCATCCGGCTCGGACTGGTCCTCCACGTAGGCGGTGGACACCTCGATCTCGATGGTATGGGCTTCGGCGTCGTGCTCTTGGGGCGGGTTCATGCGGTTGTGGCTCCAGGTTTGAGCGGGAGACCCGGCATCAGGGGGTCGCGGACCGGCTGGCGCAGACGGCGGCGCCCAGCAGGCCCGGTTCGGGGTGCATGATAAGGGCCACGGGCAATTGCTCAAGCAAGTGGGTCATCGGTGGGCGATTCCGGAAGGCACAGCGAAAGCGCGGGCCACGGAAGGCGTCGACCCAGCGGGGCGCGATCCCGCCGGCCAGGTAAATGCCGCCGGTGGGGAGCGCGGTCAGGGCCATGTCGGCCAGCTGTCCGGCATACAGCCCGACGAAGCGGTCGATCACGTTCTCGGCGGCCGGGTGGCCCGCCCGGGCCAGTTCGCCGATAGCGGCTGCCGGGTCCCGCGCGGCAAGGGCCTCCGCCAGCTCGGGATCCGCTTGCCGGTCGAGCTCGAACTGGCCGATGCGGGCGATCCCGCGCCCGCTCAGCAGGTGTTCGCGCGTGCAGTAGCCCAGTTCGCGGGTTACGAAATCGCCCAGCGCGGCCTCTTCGGGCCCGGCGGGCGAGAAGCGCGCGTGTCCGCCCTCGCCGGGATAGATGGCGGGCCGGCCGGGCGGACCCACCAGACAGGTGCCCAGCCCGGTGCCGGCCCCCGCGACCAGGCGCAGGCCCGCCGGATCGGGTGTCGCGTGCTGGAGGGTCTCGCAGTCGCCGGGTTGCAGCGCGTCGAGGCTCGCGCCGATGGCGGCGAAGTCGTTGAGGAGCGTGACCGGCATACCCAGGCGTTCGCCGAGGCTGGCGGCCTCCAGGGCGGGCCAGTCCAGGTTGGTCACGCGTGCCCGGCCCTGATGGACCGGGCCGGCCACCGCGAGTCCGGCGGCGGCGAACGTATCCACTGTGGCGTATTCGTGGCGCCAGTGCTCAAGGATGCTGGCGAGGTCCGGATGCTCGCGGCTCGGGTAGCGTTGCGCCTCGTGCAGGGACCAGCCATCCGCCTCGCGGCGGGCGCGCGCGACACGGGTGTTGGTTCCGCCGACATCGGCAACGATCAGGTCCATGGGTTCATGGTAGCGGATCGTGGTGACCGGTGGCTCAGTGCGCGCCTGCGTGGATCTGCCGGGCCAGGGCCTCGAACCCGCTGATGTCGACGTTCTCCGGCCGTTCCCCGGGGTCCAGCCCGGCGGCCTCCAGGTCCGCGATCGTGGCCAGACCGGACAGCCCGCGGCGCAGCGTCTTGCGGCGGCTGGAAAAGGCCTGGTTCACCACCCGCGCGAAGGTCGGGTACAGCGCCGGTGCGACCCGCGGCTCGGCCAGGGGCGTGATGCGCACCACGCTGGAGTAGACCTTGGGCGGCGGGTGAAAGGCCCCGGGCGGCACCGTGAACAGGGCCGTGGCCGAGGCCCGGGCGGCCAGCATGACGGTCAGGCGGCCGTAGCGCTTGCTGCCGGGCGCGGCGGTCATGCGTTCCACCACCTCGCGCTGCAGCAGGAAGTGCATGTCGCGGATTGCGCCGACCTGTTCGAGGAGATGGAACATCAGCGGGGTGGAGATGTTGTAGGGCAGGTTGCCGACCACGCGCCAGCCGCGTTCGGGCAGGGGGCCGAGATCGGCCAGCCGCATGTCCAGGGCGTCGCCCACGTGCAGGTCCAGGCGCTCCGGAGGGAAACCGGCGCGCAGCCCGGCGGCCAGGTCGCGGTCGATCTCCACGGCGACGAGGTGGTCCAGGCGCTCCAGCAGCGCCGCGGTCAAGGCGCCGCGGCCGGGCCCGATCTCGAGTACGGCGTCTCCTGGCTGCGGGTCGATCGCCGCGACAATGCGCGCGAGGATGCCGGCATCGTGCAGGAAGTTCTGGCCGAAGCGCTTGCGGATCGGCGACGAGGTCTTGAGGCGGGTCATGTCCCCGAGATGCTCCTGCTGGCGGCGGCACGGGCCGCGAGGGTTTCCGCCAGGCGTTCGGCGGCCTGGAAGCTGCCGACCTCCGCGCGCCCGGTGCCGGCCAGGTCCAGTGCGGTGCCGTGATCCACCGAGGTGCGGATGAAGGGCAGGCCCAGGGTCACGTTGATGGCCCCGCCAAAGCCGGCGTGCTTGAGGACCGGCAGGCCCTGATCGTGATACATGGCCAGCACCGCGTCGACGCCTTCGAGCGCGCGCGGGGTGAACGCGGTGTCGGCCGGGAGTGGGCCGCGCAGATGCATGCCGGCCTCTCGCAGGCGATCCAGGGTCGGGGTGATGATCTCGATCTCCTCGCGTCCGAGGACGCCGTCCTCGCCGGCGTGCGGGTTCAGGCCGCAGACCGCGATCACGGGTTCCGCGATGCCGAAGTCGCGGCGCAGGTCGTGGTGCAGGACGCGGGTTACGGCCTCCAGGCGATCGGCGGTTATGGCATCGGGGACCGCGCGCAGGGGCAGATGGGTGGTCACCAGCGCGACCCGCAGCGCCTCGGTGGCCAGCATCATCACCGGCGTCGGAGCCCCGGCGCGTTCGGCGAGCCACTCGGTGTGCCCGCTGAAGGCGATCCCGGCGCGATTGATCACGCCCTTGTGGACCGGGCCGGTGACCATGGCTTCGAAGGTGCCGTCCAGGCAGCCGTCGGCGGCCGTGGCGAGCAGGGCCAGCACGTGTTCGGCGTTGGCGGGGTTCAGAGTGCCCGCGACCACCGGGGCCGCCACCGGAACCGGCAGGATCTCCAGGGTGTGGGCCGGGGTGGGCTCGCGCGCGCGTTGGGGGTCGAAGGGCATCAGGCGCAGGGACTCGCCCAGCTGGCGGGCGCGCGCCTCCAGCACGTCAGGATCAGCGATGGCGACGCGCTGCGCCTGGCCGCGCTGCCGCGTCATGGCGATCAGCAGATCGGGCCCGATCCCGGCGGGATCGCCGGCAGTCAGGGCCAGACGCGGGACCGGGTGGGCCCCGCGCGGATCAGGAGCCGAAGCCGTCGACCCGGTATTCGACATAGGCCTCGTCCCGCAGGCGGCGCAGCCACAGCTCGAGCTCTTCGTCGCGCTTGCGGTTCTGCAGGATCTCGCGGGCGCGGGCCCGGATCTGTTCGCGCGAGGTGTCCACCTCGCGGCGCTCCAGGACCTCGATGATGTGCCAGCCGAACTGGCTCTCCACCGGCTCGCTGACCACGCCCGGTTCCAGCGCCTGCATGGCCTCCTCGAAGGCGGGAACCAGTTCGCCCGGGCTGACCCACCCGAGGGTGCCGCCCTGGGCGGCCGAGCCGGGGTCGTCGGAGTTGGCGCGGGCGAGGTCCTCGAAGCTGGCGCCCTCGCGGATGCGGTTGTACAGGGACTGCGCCTGGCGGCGTGCGTCCTCGTCGCTGCGCACCTGGTCCGGACTGATCAGGATGTGGCGCACGCGGGTCTGCTGCACGCGGGTCTGGTCACCGCCCTCGCGGTCCAGCAGCTTCATGATGTGGAAACCGCTGGGGGAGCGCAGGACATCGCTGACCTCGCCGGTCCGCATCAGTACGGCCTCGCGGGCGAACACGGTGGGGATCTCGCCGGCGGAACGCCAGCCCAGATCGCCGCCGTCCAGGGCCTGCGGCCCTTCGGATTCGCTGATGGCGACGGTGGCGAAGTCCTCGCCCTCGCGCACGCGGTCGCGCAGCGACTCGGCCTTTTGGCGCGCCTCGGCGATCTGCCGGGCGTCGGCGCCCTGGGGCAGGGCGACCATGATCTGGGCGATGCGGTAGCGCACGCCGCGGTCAATGGCGCCACTCTCGGAGGCGATGAGGTCGGCGATCTCCTGATCGGAGACGCGGACGCGCTGGTCGACCTGGCGGCGCTGCAGCTGGTTGACGGTCAGCTCGTGGCGGATCTGCTCGCGAAAGGCGTTGAAGTCCACGCCGTCCTGCATCAGAGCCTGGCGCAGCTGCGGCAGGGTCATGCGGTTCTCGCGGGCGATGTTCTCCATCGCGCGGTTCAGGGTCATCTCGTCGATGTTGATGCCGACGCGCTCGGCCTCCTGCAGCTGCACGCGCTCGACGATCAGGCGCTCCATGACCTGACGCGCCAGGGTGTCCTGGTCGGGCGGACGGTTGCCGCGCTCGATCATCTGCTGGGCGACCAGGTTCATGCGCTCCACCAGCTCGCGCTGGGTGATCACGTCGTCGCCCACCACCGCCAGGATGCGGTCGGTGAAGCGGTCGCCCTCGGGCGTGATGGGCGCCGCCGGGGTACCGCCGTCACGGGCGGCCCCGGGCGTGACCGGTGCCTCGACCGCGCCCTGCGAGAGCCCGCCGGGTGCCGACCCGGGCGTCTGGGCCATGGCCGGCAGGCCGAGGCCGTAGACCAGGACGGCCAGCAGGGGCAGCAGGGTGCGGACCCCGCCGCGGCGTTGTTCAGGGACGTGCGTCATATCCGGCAATACCCTCGCGCAATAGCGAATCCACGCCGGAATCGAACCTTGCCAGGCCGTCCAGCGTGAGTTGGAAGTAGATCGAGTTGTCGTAGGTCTCGTCGAAGCTGTACGCGCGGCGCGCCACCACGCGGATACCATAGCAGCAACGACGATACTGAAGCCCGGCCAGAAGTTCGAGGTCGCGTTCTTCCTGCAGGCTGTAGTTCCAGCGGCCGATCGCGTCGATGCGATCGGTGACCGGCCACATCACGGAGACGTCGGTCTGGTCGATGGAGCGGGCGCCGGCCTCGCGCTGGCGGTAGCCGACGTTGATCCGCGCGCGCTCGGAGGGGTGGTAGCCGACCGAGATCGCGGCCAGGGTGGTTTCGCGCGCGTCCTCGTTGTAGAGGATGGAGCCGCGGCCGCTCCAGGCATCGCCGATGCGCACGCGACCTTCCAGGGCCAGGTCCGAACGCGAGTCCGTCAGCGGGTCCTGTCCGGTACCGCGGCGGACCTCGCGGTCCTCGAGGTAGTGGATCTGACCGGCGGACAGGCTCAGGCGCTCGCGCCCGGTCTGCTGGTCGAGGATGCGGGTGGTCAGGGCGGTGGTGACCTGATGGGTATCGCCCACGCGGTCGGCGCCGACGAAACGGTCCAGGCTGAACAGGTTGTCGAAGCTGAAGTCGGCCTCGCCGGTGTCGAAGATCGGGATGTCGTCCTGGTCGCGGTAGGGCACGTAGCCGTAGAAGATGCGCGGTTCCAGGGTCTGCAGGCGGCGGCCGTTGGCGATGGAACGTTCGAAGATCAGCCCGGTGTCGATCGAGGCGCGTGGTACCGTCCGGCTGATCGATTCCGGACCGCTGGTCTGGTCGCGGCGGTCCAGTTCGTAGCGGGTATGGCGGACACCGGTGGCGGGTTCGAAGAAGAAGCCGCCGGTGTCATGGCGCCAGCGGACCTCGGGATTCAGGTCGAGGCGGGTACCCACGGGGCGCCCGGACTGGTCCTCGCTGCGCTCGAAGCGCACCAGTTCGGTATCCAGATCCCAGGAGATGCCGTGGCCCAGGTATTCCCCGGCCTCCAGCGTGATCTGTGGCAGCCGCTGGTAGGGCTCGCCGGCGGCGCTCAGCTCGGGGTCGACGATCTGGTAGTCCTCGATGCGGGTGCGCAGGCGATAGGCCGGCTGGTTCCAGGTCAGGTCGGCGGATCGGCGCAGATAGGGCGTCGAACCCGCATAGCGGTCCGAGTTGCCGAAGTCGAAGAAGTATTCCCGGTCGGAGACATCCGCAGCGTCGACGCGCAGGTTCAGATTGGAGGTGATGCGGGTCTGGTGGCGCCACTGGGCGAAGTGGCGGTCTTCGCCGGTCTCGCGGTCGTCCGGCAGGTAGCGCACGTCGAGTACGCCATTGTGCCGGGGCTGGAGGTAGCGAAACTCGGTGCCGAGCATGATTCCGCGATCGGCCATGATGCGAGGCGTGAAGGTCGCGTCGTAGTTGGGCGCGATGTTCCAGTACCAGGGCGTCGCGAGATCGAAGCCGGTGCGGCCGCCGGTGCCCGCGCTGGGCAGTAGGAAGCCGCTCTTGCGGCGGTCGTCCAGCGGGAAGTTGATATACGGGGTGTAGGCGATGGGTACACCCTTGAAGCGGATGGTCGCATTGCGGGCCACGCCCACGCCGGTCTCGCGATCGAGCTCCAGATCCCGGGTGCGCAGCCACCAGGAATCGTTGCCGACCGGGCAGGTGGTGTATTCGGCCTCCTCGAAGTCGTGACGGTGCGGGGCGTGCTGGACGCCCAGGGCGGCACTGCCCCGGGCCGGGATGGACTGCACCAGGAAGTCGATCCTGCGGAACTCGCCGGTCTCCGCGTCCAGGCGGTATTCCCCGCCCTCGGTGTGCAGCAGCAGGTCGCCGTCGAACAGGCGGGTGTCACCTTCGGTTCGGGCGGTGCCGGTGGCGCGGTCGTATTCGAGGAATTCGGTGTCCAGGCGCTGTCCGCCTTCGAACAGCTGGACGTTGCCCGAGGCCGAGATGCGTTCGCCGTCCCGGCGCACCTGGTCGGCGTCGATCTCGGTGAGGCCGCCCTCGAGGGTGCGCAGCTCGGGCCACTCGACCCCCGGGGCGAACTCGCATCCCGGGGGGCGCTCCTCCGCGGGCAGCGCGAGCGGGAGCAGCGCCGCGGTCACCAGGCCGATCCCGCACGCGACCGGCCGCGCGATCGGGCGATGGCGCGGCGGGGGGTTGGCGGGCCGGCGGCTCATCCCGACGTCAGGACAGCAGCTGGCGGATCTCGTCGAAGATCAGCTCGATGTCGCGGGTGCCGTTGATGTGCTTGAGCAGACCGTGGCGATCGTAGTACTCGATCAGCGGCCGGGTCTGCTCCTCGTAGACCTTGAGGCGATTGACCACGGTTTCCTCGTTGTCGTCCGCGCGGTGGATCAGATCGCCGCCGCACAGGTCGCACACGCCTTCCTTCTGTGGCGGGAAGGTATGGGTGTTGAAGACCGCGCCGCAGTCCCCGCAGGACACGCGGCCGGTCAGGCGCTGCTTGAGCTCCTCGAACGGGACGTCGATCTGGATCGCGCGATCCAGCGGCGACTCGATGTCGGCCAGCATGCTGTCCAGCGCCTCGGCCTGGGCGACATTGCGCGGGAAGCCGTCGAGGATGAAGCCCTTCTGCGCATCGGGTTCCTGCAGGCGGTCGCGGATCAGGCCCAGGACCAGATCATCCGGGACCAGATTGCCGGATTCCATCGCGTTCTCGACCTGCTTGCCGAGTTCGGTCCGGGCCGCGACCGCGGCGCGCAGCAGGTCGCCGGTGGAGATCTGGGGGATGCCGAAGGTGGCGACCATCTTCTTGGCCTGGGTGCCCTTGCCGGACCCCGGTGCGCCCATCAGGACGATACGCATAGCTGACTCCTGCCGGGTGCCGTACCGGACCGCAGGACTAGCCGGGAACGGGACGGCACGGTGATTGCGGTGGTGAAACGGGCAGCCGGCCCGGGGCGAGGGCGGGCCGCAAACCGTTTCCCGAGCGCGGTCTTATACCGCCTGAGGCCGATGCGCCGCAACCGCGCGCGGCCGTTCGAGTCTCCCTGATGCGACTGTTGATGGGTGCCCTTGCGGGGTGTCTCCCCTGTATAATCCCTCGCTCTTCAAAGCAATCGGAAACTACTCAAGCATGGACCTCAACCAGATCGAAGCCGGCAAGGATCTCCCCAACGACATCAACGTGGTGATCGAGATCCCCACCCAGGGTCAGCCCGTCAAGTACGAGATGGACAAGGACAGCGGGGCTCTGGTGGTTGATCGCTTTATGGCGGTCGCGATGTTCTATCCGTGCAACTACGGATTCATCCCGAACACGGAGTCGGAAGACAACGACCCGGTGGACGTGCTGGTGATCACCCCGGTGCCGCTGCTCCCGGGCTCGGTTGTGCGCTCGCGCCCGATCGGCATGCTGAAGATGACCGACGAGGCCGGGGTAGACGCGAAGATCCTGGCGGTGCCGGTGGACAAGCTGTGCACGCAGTCCGCGCGGTTCCAGAGCCCGGACGACGTGCCGAAGGAGCTCCTGGACTCGATCAAGCACTTCTTCGAACGCTACAAGGAGCTGGAGAAGGGCAAGTGGGTCAAGGTGGAAGGCTGGGTTGGCGCCGACGAAGCCAAGGCGGAGATTGTTGCCAGCTACAAGCGTTACCAGAAGAGCAAGATCTGACGCCGCGCCCCGCTGCATGCAGCGGTCGGTCAGCGCCGCGCCGTCCCGCAGGGGCGGTGCGGCGTTTGCGTGCGCGGGCCACGGACCTGGTCGTGACGCCGTGACCCGCTGAGATGGCCGAGCGCGATGCCTACGGCGAGGAACAGCAGGACCGCGAGCGCTTTGTCGTGCGCATCCTGCTGGCACTGGTCATCCTGGCCGCCATCCTGCTGGCGCTGGGCTGGCGGCTCTCGGGGCTGCAAGTCGGCGCGCACTCGCATTTCACCACTCTCTCCGAGAACAACCGGTTACGGGTCGAGCCGATCGCTCCCACCCGGGGCGTGATTCGCGACCGCAATGGCATCCTGCTGGCGGGCAACCGCGCCTCCTACCAGCTGGAGGTTACGGTCGAGCAGGCCGGGGATCTCGACGCTCTGCTGGCGCGGCTGCGCGGCTACGTGGAGCTGAGCGAGGCCGATATCGAGCGCTTCCGCCGGGGGGTCCAGCAGCGGCGCCCGTTCCAGCCGGTGCTGTTGAAGGCCGGGCTGGATGACGAGACCGTGGCCCGTATCGCGGTCTCGCGCCACGAGTTGCCGGGGGTCGAGATCGAGGCCCGTCCGCTGCGTTTCTATCCCCTGGGTTCCAAATTCTCGCACGCGGTCGGTTATGTCGGGCGCATCAACCAGCAGGATCTGCGCCGGGTGGACGGGCGGGCCTATGCCGGGACCTCGCATATCGGCAAGAGCGGGGTCGAACGCTACTACGAGGAGTTGCTGCACGGCCGGCCAGGCTATCGCCAGGTGGAGGTGAACGCCCAGGGGCGGGTGATCCGCGAGCTGTCGGTGACCCCGCCGCAGCCGGGCACGGACCTGACCCTGACCCTGGATGTGAACCTGCAGCAGGCGGCCTACCGGGCGCTGGCGGGGCGGGATGGCGCGATCGTGGCCATCGATCCGAATAACGGCGAGGTGCTGGCGCTGGTCAGCGCCCCCGGTTTTGATCCCGAGGCCTTTGTCCACGGAATCTCCCAGGCCGATTTCGCCGCGGTGCGCGATGACAAGCGCCGGCCGCTGTTCAACCGTGCCCTGAGCGGGCAGTACCCGCCGGGCTCGACGGTCAAGCCACTGGTCGCGCTGGCAGCCCTCGACGAAGATGTTACGACCGCCGAGCGCGAGATGTTCGCACGCGGGTACTACCAGCTCCCGGGGCATGAACGGCGCTATCGAGACTGGCGCCGCGAGGGCCATGGCCGGGTGGATATGTCGCGCGCGATCGCGGTGTCCTCGGATGTCTACTTCTACGATCTGGCCCACACCATGGGCATCGATCGCATGGTGCCCATTCTTGGCGCCTTCGGGATCGGTCAGCGCACCGGGATCGATTCCACCGGCGAGCGAGCGGGGATCCTGCCCAGCCGCGACTGGAAGCGGGCCACCCACAACGAGGTATGGTTCCCGGGGGAGACCCTGATCACCGCGATCGGCCAAGGGTACATGCTGTCCACGCCCCTGCAGATGGCCGACTTTACGGCGGCGCTGGCCACGCGCGGTGTGC
Organism: Thioalkalivibrio sp. ALE9; assembly: GCF_000377445.1. Classification (NCBI taxonomy): domain Bacteria; kingdom Pseudomonadati; phylum Pseudomonadota; class Gammaproteobacteria; order Chromatiales; family Ectothiorhodospiraceae; genus Thioalkalivibrio; species Thioalkalivibrio sp. ALE9. The sequence continues at coordinate 7,039 of NZ_KB898132.1, read as the reverse complement.
GCTATCAGCCGCATCTGCTGCGCGCCATGGACAACGGGACCGGGGAGCCGGAGTATCCGCTACCGGTGACGCGCGAGCCGGTGGTCGTGGACGACCAGCACTGGGATGCGATCCACGGCTCGCTGGTGGAGGCGGTGCATGCCCGCCACGGGACCGCCTGGGGCAGCGTGGGCAGCACCCGCCCGGCCTACACCATTGCCGGCAAGACTGGCACTTCGCAGGTGTTCAGCCTCGGCGAGGATGAAGAGTACGACGAAGAGGAGCTGGCCCGGCGTCTGTGGGACCACGCCCTGTTCGTGGGCTATGCCCCGGCGGAGGATCCGCAGATCGCGGTGGCGGTCCTGGTCGAGCACGGAGGGTCCGGTGGCCGGGTGGCCGCGCCCGTGGCGCGCGAGGTGTTGGACGCCTATCTGTTGGACGGGGCGGGCATGACCCTAGGGAAACACTGATGAATTTAGTCATCAGTGTTTCCCTGGAGGAGGACGAATGATCAGCGTAACCGGCCGTGAGATGTCCGTCAGCCAGTGGGTGCTGCGCAGCCTGCGCCTGGACAGTGTGCTGCTGGTCCTGCTGTCGATCCTGCTGCTGCTCGGGCTGGCCGTTCTGTTCAGCGCCTCCGGGCAGAGCGTGGTGGCCGTGGAACGGCAACTGATGCGCATCGGCCTGGGCGTGGCCGCGATGCTGCTGGTCGCACAGATATCACTGCACGGTCTGCGCGCGATCTCCCCGTGGCTGTTCGCGGCGGGCATCCTGCTGTTGTTGGCGGTGATGTGGGTCGGGGACGTCGGCAAGGGGGCCCAGCGCTGGCTGGATCTTGGTTTCATGCGTTTCCAGCCCTCGGAGATCATGAAGCTTGCCGTGCCGATGATGGTGGCCTGGTATCTCTCGCTGCGCAGTGGGCGGCCGCGTTTTCGCGATCTCCTCGTGACCGGCGTGCTGATCCTGGTGCCGGTGTATCTGATCATGCAGCAGCCGGACCTGGGGACCTCGATGCTGGTGGCGGCCGCCGGCGCACTGGTCGTCTTTCTCGCGGGGCTGGGCTGGCGCTGGTTCGTCGGCCTGGGCGTCGTGGTGGCGGCCGCCGTGCCCATCCTGTGGTCGCAGATGCTGGATTACCAGCGCCAGCGGGTACTCACGCTGTTCAACCCGGAATCCGATCCGCTGGGGGCCGGCTATCACATCATTCAGTCGAAGATCGCGATCGGGTCCGGGGGGTTGTACGGCAAGGGCTGGCTCAACGGGACCCAGTCACAGCTGGAGTTCCTTCCGGAGCGCTCCACCGACTTTATTTTTGCGGTCTACGCCGAGGAATTCGGCTTTATTGGTGTCGCGCTCTTGCTGCTGCTGTATTTTGCGATTGTCGCCCGCGGGCTGTGGATCGCCGCGCTGGCGCAGGACCGCTATGCCCGGCTGCTGGGCGGGAGTATCAGCCTGACCTTCGCGGTCTATATGGTGGTCAATATCGGCATGGTGACCGGCCTGTTGCCGGTGGTCGGTGTGCCGCTGCCCCTGGTCAGTTACGGGGGAACGTCGCTGGTGACCCTGATGGTCGCCTTCGGTATTCTCATGAGCATAGCCTCCCAGAAACGCCTGGTGAATCGATGACCCTGACCCTGCGCCCCGTGTGGGCCCGTCTTGCCCGCCCACTCCTGATGCCGGTCGGGCTGACCCTGATCCTGGCGTTTGCCTCCCTTCCGGCCACAGCGGAAAGCGAATTCCGCGCCGGTGACCCGCCGTATCTCGAGCGCGACGAGGTCCAGGCCTTCATCGACGAGCAGGTGGAGGCGGGCCGTGACCGCGAGGCCCTGGAGGCGATGTTCGCGGCGGCCGATCCGCAACAGCGCATCCTTGACCTGATCTCCAGCCCCGCCGAGGCAAGGCCGTGGAAGGATTACCGCCCGATCTTCATTACCGATGAGCGCATCGAGCGTGGGCGCGAGTTCATGCAGGAGCATGAGCGCTGGCTCCAGCGCGCCGCGGACCGCTTTGACGTCGAGCCGAAGATCATTGCCGCCATCATCGGGGTCGAGACCTACTACGGCCGCAACACCGGTGGTTTCCGCGTGTTCGATGCCCTGGTGACCCTGGGCTTCGACTATCCGCCCCGGTCCGACTTCTTCCGCCGCGAGCTGGGCGAGTTCCTGACGCTGGTGGATGAAGAGGGCCTCGACCCGCGCGAGACCCGCGGCTCCTACGCCGGGGCCATGGGGCGTGGCCAGTTCATCTCGTCCAGCTATCGCCACTACGCGGTGGATTTCGATGGCTCCGGCCAGCGTGACCTGCTGAACTCCTGGCCGGATGCGATCGGGTCGGTGGCCAACTATTTCCGCGCGCACCACTGGAACTACGGCGAGCCGGTGGTGGCCAGGGCCCGGGTCGAGGGCGATGCCCACGAGGCGCTGATCAGCCGCAACTATCAGGCGCGCTTTGACCTCGAAGAACTGGCCGCACACGGGATCTACCCCGACGAGGCCGTGGACGAGGACGGCCAGTACTCGTTCATCCGCCTCGAGGGCGAGGATGGCCACGAGTACTATCTCGGGTATCCGAACTTCTACGTGATTACCCGCTACAACCGGAGCCCGCTGTATGCGATGGCCGTCCACCAGCTGGCCGAGGCGCTGGCCGAGTAAACCGCGCCGCGCGGGCGTCGGCGGGGCCGCGCTGGCGGCCTTGCTGGCGCTGGTCCTGGCGGGCTGTTCGTCCACCCCCGACCGCAAGGCCGACCCGGACCGCCCGCTGGGCGATGCCGCGTATGACAGCTACCCCGATCCCGCGGATGTGCCGCAGGATCTGGCGCTGATCCCGGAACCGGAGCCGCGTGACGAGCCGCCCAGCCGCTATGGCAATCCGTCCGAGTACGAGGTGTTCGGTCAGCGCTATCGCACACTGCGCACGAGCGACGGCTTCGAGGAAGAGGGTTACGCGTCCTGGTATGGAACCAAGTTCCACGGACGGCGCACTTCCAGCGGCGAGCCCTACGACATGTACGCGATGACCGCGGCGCACAAGTCCCTGCCGCTGCCGAGCTTCGTCGAGGTCACCAACCTGGAAAACGGCAAACAGGTGATCGTACGGGTGAATGATCGCGGCCCGTTCGTGGACGGACGCATCATCGATCTCTCCTACGCCGCCGCCCATCGCATCAACATGACCGATGCCGGGGTCGCGCGTGTGCGCATCCGGGCGGTGGGGCCGGGCGACACGACGCCGGCCCGGGTGGCGGAGGCACCGGAGCCCGAGCCGCTCGAGGTGGCCGCCGCAGCTCAGCCGGACATCGCGCCCGAACCGCAGGAAGCGGCGCCGGCCGCGGCCAGCGCCAATGGCGAGGCCGCGGGCCCCGGGCGTTTCGTCCAGGTCGGGGCGTTCGCCGAGCGCCATTCGGCCGAGCAGGTGCGCGAGGATCTGCGCGCGCTCGGCTTGGAGCCGGTGCGGATCTCCAGCGTCGAACGTGACAACGGTGCGCAACTGCACCGCGTGCGCATCGGCCCGCTGGCCGATGGCGATGCGGTTCGCACGATTACCGATCGCCTGCAGGGCGCGGCGCACGTGGACTACCGCGTAGTGACCGACGCGCCGTAAGCCCTCGTTCCCGGTATTTCCGGCCCGTACCGGGCCCCAATTCTGCTATCGTATTTCGGTCCTTCAGGAGGCCCTTCGCAATCATGAATTCGTCCGTCCGCACCCCGTTTCTGCCGCTGTTGGCGGCCTGCCTGCCGGTCATCCTGGCGCTCCTGCTGGCGCTGGTTCCAGCGCAGGCGCAGGAGTCGGAGCTGCCCGTGGCCGGGTCGGGCGCGAACGTGCCCGGTGGCATCCCGCGGCCGCCCTCGGACGTGACGGCGGCGAGCTATGCGCTGATGGACTTCGACTCCGGCCTGATGCTCGCCAGCCGCGATCCGCTGGTGGAGCGCGAGCCGGCCAGCCTGACCAAGCTGATGACGGCCTACGTGGTGTTTGGCGAAATCACCGATGGCCGCATGGCGCTGGACGACCAGGTTACGGTCAGCGAGCGTGCCTGGCGGACCGGTATGCGCGGGGCATCGCGCATGTTCATCGAGGTCGGCGAGGAGGTTGTGGTCGAGGATCTGCTGCGCGGGATGATCATCCAGTCCGGCAACGATGCCTCCACCGCGCTGGCCGAGCATGTTGCCGGTTCGGAGGGGGCGTTTGTCGACATGATGAACGCCCAGGCGCGCGAGCTGGGGATGCGCCAGTCCTACTTCGCCAACCCGCACGGACTGCCCTCCGACGAGTCGCAGTACACCACCGCCCAGGACATGGCATTGCTCGCCCGGGCGCTGATCCGCGACTTCCCGGATCTCTACGGCTACTACAGCGAACGTTCCTTCGAGTACAACGACATCTCGCAGAGCAACCGCAATATGCTGCTGTGGCGCGATGCCGGATTCGACGGCCTGAAGACCGGCTGGACCTCGAACGCGGGCTACAACCTGGTTTCGTCCGCCAAGCGTAACGACCGCCGGTTGGTGGCCGTGGTCATGGGGATCGAGGCGTCGGATCATCAGCAGGGCGGTACTCGCCGCGCCAACGAGTCCCAGGCGCTGGTGAACTGGGGGATGCGCTTCACCGCGACCCGCAAGCTGTTCGAGGGCGGGCACGAACTGGGGACCCCGCGGGTCTATCGCGGGGCGCAGACCGAAGTGGCCGTGGGCCTGGCGGAGGACTTCTGGGTCATGGTCCCGCCGGGGCGCGAGGACGATCTGGACGCCTCGATGGAGGTCAACCAGCCGCTGGAGGCCCCGCTGGCCGCGGGCGATCCGGTGGGCGAAGTCGTGGTGCGTCTGAACGGCGAGGTCCTCCGGACCCAGCCGCTGGTTGCGTTGCAGCCGGTGGAACAGGGCGGTCTGATCCGCCGCCTGTGGGATGGTGCGGCCCTGGGCATTCAGTCGGCCTGGCCATTCTGAGCCGTGTTTCGCCCGTGAGCATTGCCTATTACAACGGGGATTACCTGCCGCTGGACCAGGTGCGGATCTCGCCGCTGGACCGGGGCTTCCTGTTCGGAGACTCGGTATACGAGGTGATCCCCAGCTACTCCGGCGAGTTCTTCCTGCTCTCCGAGCACCTGGAGCGCCTGGCGCGATCCCTGGCGGCGATCCGCATCCGCAACCCGTTTGACCGCGAGGGGTGGCGTGCGCTTCTGACGGACTTGCTGGCGCGCAATGCCGAGCCTGCGACGCCCGATCTCGGGGTCTACCTTCAGGTGACCCGTGGCGTGGCCCCGCGCGACCATGCCTTCCCGGTGGATGCGCAACCCACCGTCCTGGCGATGGTCAGCCCGATCCGGCCCCTCCCGGAGACCATCCGCGTGGACGGCGTGGCCGCCGTGACGGCCGAGGACCGCCGCTGGGGCCACTGCGATATCAAGGCCACCACCCTGCTGGCCAATGTGCTGAACCGCCAGGAGGCCACCGAGCGGGGTGCCGTCGAGGCCGTGTTGTTGCGGGACGGGCAGTTGACCGAAGGCGCGGCCAGCAATGTCATCGTGGTCCTGGACGGGCGGGTGATCACCCCGCCGCTGGATGCATCGGTACTGCCGGGGGTCACCCGCTCGCGGGTGCTCGACCTGGCGCGCGAGCTGGGCTACCCGGTGGAGGAGCGCGGGGTCAGCGCCGACGAGCTGCCCCGGGCCGGGGAGATCTGGCTCACCAGCTCGACCCGCGAGATCCTGCCGGTTACGCGGCTGGATGATCGCACCGTGGGCACGGGGCGCCCCGGACCGGTCTGGCAGGCCGTGCACGCCGCCTACCAGGCGGCCAAGCCCGGGGCGCCGGTGAGCGAACCCCTGCAGTCCGGAGGTGCCGCATGAGCGACGACCGCGAGACCCTGATCGAGTTTCCCTGCCGATTCCCGGTGAAGGTGATGGGCGACGCCCACCCGGAGCTGATGGAGGCAGTCGAGGGCTGTGTCGCCGAGCATCTGGATGCCGGGGACGCAGTGATCGAGCAGCGCGCCTCGCGCGCCGGCCGCTTCGTCGGCATCACCATCACCTTTACCGCGACCAGCCAGGAACAGCTGGACGCCTTCTACCGTTCCCTGGGTCGTTGCGACCGGGTGCGCATGATCCTGTGACCGACGTGCTCCCGCCCGGGCCGGTGGTCCGCCTGCTGGGTATGCAGCCCTACGTCCCGGTCTGGCAGGCGATGCAGCTCCAGGCGCGGGAACGCGATGCAGCCCGGCTGGATGCGTTCTGGTGCGTCGAGCATCCGCCCGTCTTTACCCAGGGCCGCAATGGCCGCCGCGAGCACCTGCTGGACCCCGGCGCGACGCCGGTGGTGGCGATCGATCGCGGGGGGCAGGTGACCTGGCACGGCCCCGGACAACTGGTCGTCTACACGCTGGTGGATCTGCCGCGACTGGGGATCGGGGTTCGGCGTCTGGTCGCCGGTCTTGAGCAGGCGGTGATCGACACGCTGGCGCAATGGGGGATCCATGCGCAGCGTCGGGAGAAGGCGCCGGGGGTGTATGTCGATGGGGCCAAGATTGCGGCGCTGGGGCTGCGGATACGGCATGGGCGCAGCATCCATGGGCTGGCCCTGAACGTCGCCCCGGATCTGGCGCCGTTCCAGCGCATGAATCCCTGTGGCTATCCGGGGCTAGCGGCGACCTCCATGCAGCAGCTGCTCGGTCCGCTGGACGGCAACCGGGTCCGGGAGCAGTTGCTTGCCCAACTCGCCGCGCAGCTGTTTCCCGCTGAGGTTGCGCGCATGCGGCATGAACCAGCGTTGCCGCCCGAGTTGGTCCGCGTGCTTGCGCTGGGACGTTGTCCCACGCCCTGAGGCTTCCCCCTGGTTCGACCTCGAGTGTTTTCGGTGGCGCTGTCCGGCCGCCTGCCAAGATGTGGTTGGGCCTGGTTCGTCCTCTGGTGTTTACGGTGCCTCCGGTCCACGTACTGCCGTGCGCTGACTCGCCAGCGCGCCGCGAGGTCCTTCTTTGCTCGTGCAAAGAAGTACCCAAGAAACACGCCCGACTGCCGCGACCCCGGCCCGCTGTGCGGGCCGGGGTTTCCCTCGCTCCGAGG